>DATEZX010000359.1:0-2000 GCA_035255225.1 Candidatus Limnocylindrales bacterium | reverse complement strand
GGTCGAATGGGTTGATGCCCAGCACGACGCCCGCGATCGCCGTCGCGACCTCCCAGCGGATGAACTCGCCCGCGAGGTCGATCGGGGCCTCCAGCTCGATGCGGATGACCGGCTGGCCCGCCCGCTCGAGCGCGTCGGCCTGGGTCGAGACCGGCGTCGCCTCGCCGCCGGCAAGCGTGAGGGCGACGAACGCCCGATCGCCGGCGTAGTCGGTCGCGTCCCGCAACGGCTCGAGGTCGACGGGCACGATCCCCGTCCCGTTCTTGCCCGTCGATTCGGCGATGAGCTGCTCCGCCCATGCGCCGAAGCTCTCGATCGAAGGGTCGGTGAGGAGCGTGAGCTTGTCCCGGCCCGCCTTCGCCAGGCCACCCATCGCCAGTCCGAGCTGCAGTCCGGGGTTCAGGTTCGCGTCTGGCTCGCGACATGCCGCGAGCATCCCCGACGCCGTCGAGAGCAGCGCGTCCAGGTCCAGCCCGATGATCGACGCCGGCACCAGCCCGACGTACGTCAGCGCGGAGTAGCGCCCACCCACGTCCACGGGGTTCAGGAACTCCTCGCGCAGGGAGTCGTGGTGGGGGATCGCGTCGAGGCTCTTGCCGGGGTCGGTGATGACCGCGAAGAACTCGCCGGGTCGCTGGTCGGAGCCGCGGGCCTCCAGCTCCCGCTCCACGCGCGACCATGCGTCGGCGAGGAAGGCGAGCGGCTCCGTCGTCGTGCCGGACTTGCTGGCGACGATCCACAGCGTCTCCAGCGGGTCCAGATCGTCAATGACGGCGGAGACGGCGGCCGGGTCCGTGGAATCGAGGATCCGCAGGGTGAGGTAGTCCTCCGTCGAGCCGAACGTGCGGTTCAGCACGTCCGGCGCGAGGCTGGAGCCGCCCATGCCCATGACGACGGCCGTGTCGAAGCCGGCGTCCCCGAGGCCGTCGCCGAACCCCTCCAGCGCCGCGATCTGGAGGGTGAAATGGGCGGGCGAGCTCAGCCAGCCGAGCCGGTCCGTGATGTCCGCGGCGACGTCCGGATCGTCGGTCCAGAGCGAGGTGTCGCGGTCGAACAGCCGGTCCGCCCAGCGCTCGGTGTTCGCCGACGCCACGAGCGCCGCGAAGCGCTCCTGCTCGCCGGCGGGAAGCGTGACCTTGATCCGCGCGCTCATGACGTTCCTTCCCGGCCGGCCTCGATCGCCAGCACCTTGTCCAGCCGCCGTCGGTGGCGCGGCTCACCGCTGAAGCGCGCGCCGAGGAAGGCGAGCGCGCATTCCAGGGCCGGCTCTGCGCCGATGACCCGCGCGCCGAGGGTCAGCACGTTCATGTCGTCGTGCTCGACGCCCTGGTGGGCAGAGTACGTGTCATGGCAGACCGCGGCGCGCACGCCCCGGACCTTGTTCGCGGCGATGCTCGCCCCCACGCCGGAGCCGCAGATGAGGATCCCGCGATCCGCCGTGCCGCCCTTGATCGCGAGGGCGAGCCGCAGGGCGAAGTCCGGGTAGTCGTCGTTCGGGTCGGAGCCGTCGCCTCCGAGGTCGATGAGCTCGTCGTCCGGCCTGGCCGCGCCGACGCGCCGCAGCAGCTCGGCCTTCAGGCCGGCGCCCGCGTGGTCCGCCGAGAACGCGACCCGGAGCCCGGCCATCAGGAGTGCCCGGGGTCCGACGCGGGCGTTCGATCGACGCCGGCCCCGCCGCCGCCGGCCAGCGCCGGCGCGTGGCCGCCGGCGAGCGCCGGCACGCGACCGCGGAGGCCGTCGCGGACCACCCGTCGCGCGACGTCCGTCACGCGCTCCGCCGTGAAACCGAGGTGCTCGAAGATCGTCGCCGCGGGCGCGGAGGCGCCGAAGTGGTCCAGGCCGATGATCGCGCCCTCGTCGCCGGCGTAGCGCTCCCAGCCCGCGCTCGCCCCGATCTCGATCGTGACGCGGCGGCGGACGGATCTCGGGAGCACCGAGTCACGGTACGCCTCGTCCTGCGCGTCGAACGCCTCCCAGCACGGCAGCGAGACGACGCGCGC
>DATEZX010000358.1:0-3145 GCA_035255225.1 Candidatus Limnocylindrales bacterium | reverse complement strand
AGCCACCGGCGCTCGTCGGGTTCAAGGTCCTCGGTGGAGGCGGCCTCGCGTGCGAGCCGGAGGGCGGTCGGCATGTCGAGGTCATCGTCGATCGCGGCCACGAACGCGCCGTGGAGGCGCCCCCCGCCCGGTGACAGGGGTGCGGCCGGCGAGCCGGCGCGGTCGCCGAGGGTCCGCCTGTCCGCCTCACGCCCGTCGCGCCCATCACGCTGGCCACCGTGCCCGGCGATGCCCGGCGCGACGCCCTCGGGCCGGTCGGGCGAGGCGCCGGCGTGGAGCGGCTCCGACGGGGCCCACGGTCCCGAGGTCGGCGGCGGGCCGAGCCGCCGGACCTGGTCCCGGAGCGACGCGAGGCCGCTCGCGGCGGCCGCAATCGACGCGTCCGAGTAGTCGAGCTGCCGCCCGTGGCGGGCCGTCAGGCAGAGGTACCGGAACGCCAGCGGCTCGATGCCGTGCCCGGCGAGCTCGGTGATGCGCTGGAAGTTGCCGGCCGACTTGGCCATCTTCCGACCGCTCATGAGGAGGTGCGCCCCGTGGGCCCAGATCGTGGCCGGCGGGCCGCCGACGATCGGCGCGGACTGGGCGATCTCGTCCTCGTGGTGCGGGAAGACGTTGTCCTCGCCGCCGGTGTGGATGTCGAACCGCGGCCCGAGATGCTCGAGCGCCATGGCCGAGCACTCGAGGTGCCAGCCCGGGAAGCCGCGGCCCCAGCGCGGCGTGTCCCAGGCGAGGGCACGGCCCGAGCCGGCGGCCTTCCAGAGGGCGAAGTCGGCGGGGTCGCGCTTGTCGGGCTCGATCTCGCCACGGTGCCCGGCCCGGAGCTCGTCGAGCGAGTTGCCGGACAGCGTCCCGTAGCCCGCGAAGGTCGCGACCGCGTAGTAGACGTTGCCGGCGGGCGTGGCGTAGGCGTGGCCCAGGTCGACCAGGCGCTCGGCCAGGTCGACCATCTGGGGGATGTGCTCCGTCGCCCGCGGGTAGACGTGCGCCGGCAGCAGGTTGAGGAGCGCAGCGTCGGCGTGGAAGGCGGCCTCGTAGGCGTCGGCGATCTCGGCCGAGGAGCGGCCCTCGAGACCGGCGGCGACGAGCATCGGATCGACCTCGTTGCCCGACGGGTCCTCGCGCAGGTGCCCGACGTCGGTGATGTTCTGGACCTGGACGACCTCGAGGCCGTGGTACAGCAGGACCCGCCGGATGAGGTCGGGGAGGAGGAACGTCCGGAGGTTGCCGACGTGCGCGTAGCGGTAGACGGTCGGGCCGCACGAGTACATCCGAACGCGCCCGACCTCGAGCGGCCGGACCTCCTGGAGCGTCCGGGTCAGGGTGTCGCGGAGCCGAAGCGCCATGCTCGAAATTCTCCCGCAACGGAGCCTAACGAACCGCCGCGCGATTCCGTTTCCGTAGTGCGAGGGACCCCGCGACGTCGCATCGTTCCCCCGGCGGTGCGCCGCGGGGTCTCTTGTTGCCGTCCGCCCGGTCGTGGCGGCTCGCGCCGCCGCAAGCGCCCGCCACAGTGCCCGCCGCCGCGCTCGCGCATACTCGCGCCATGCGCCAGTGGGCCTGCCTCGTCGCCCTCCTCCTCGGCCTCGGGGGCAACGGCTATGTCTGGTCCGCCCGGCCCCGGCCACCGGTTCCGATTGAGCGGCGCCTGAGCCACCGGGAGCTCGCCGGCACGACCCGCCGGACCGTTCGATGGTGGCTGCCCTGAGGTGTCGGCCCTGACCGGTCCCCGGCGCCTCGCCGGCCTCGCGATCGGCGCGGCGACCCTCCTCGTCGCCCTCGGTCTCGGGCCGGGCTGGGGCAGCGCCGGCCCGGCCCGAGCGGCCGGCCGGGACGATGTCAAGATCGGCTCCGCGACGCCTGCCACGCTCGATCCGGCGGCCGGGGGCGACGTCGGGACGGCGTCCGTCACCGCCCAGCTCTTCGAGTCGCTGACCGCCTTCGACTCGACCCTGACCCTGCGTCCGGCGCTCGCGGCGTCGTGGGACGTGGCCTCCGATGGGCGGCAGGTCGTGTTCCACCTCCGCCCGAACCTGACCTTCTCGGACGGGTCGCCGCTGACCGCGGACGATGTCGTCGGCAGCTGGCTCCGGATCGTTGATCCACGTGCCCCGTCGCCGCTCTCGGCGCTGCTGCTCGACGTCAAGGGCGTCGGGGATCGCCTGGCCGGCCGATCGACCGACCCGGCCAGCGTCGGCATCCACGCGGTCGACGGGACGGTCGTCGTCGACCTCGACTCGCCGGGCGCCGACTTCCCGGCGATCGTGGCCTCGCCCACGTTCGGGATCGTCCCGCCCTCGATCTGGCGCGACGGCGGCTCGGTGCCGCCGACCGGCCAGGTCGTGAGCGGCGGCTATTCGATCAGCGCCGCGAGCTCGACCGAGCTGACCCTCACGGCGAATCCGCGCTACTGGGCGGGCGAGCCGGCCATCACGACGGTCCACCTCATCACCGACATCGGCAACCGCAACCCGGTGGCCGCGTTCCAGGCGGGGGACGTCGACTCGATCGCGATCGACTCGACTGACGCGTCGTGGATCGCCTTCGACCCGACGCTCGGTCCGCAGCTCCGGCGCGTGCCCCAGCTCTCGCTCTCGTACCTCGGCTTCGACACCAGCCGGCCGCCATTCGACAACGTCCTCGCCCGGAGGGCGGTCGGCGCCGCCGTCGATTGGGCTCGCATCGTCGAGCTGGGCGCGAGCCAGGGTCGGGTACCGGCGAACAGCATGGTCCCGGCCGGGATCCCGGGCCGTGGCACCAAGTCGTGGCTCCCGACCCACGATCCGGCGGCGGCGCGGGCCCTGCTGGCCCAGGCCGGCTACCCGAACGGCGCCGGGTTCCCGACGATCACCCTCGGCGCCGGGGGCGAGCCCTACGCCGAGGGCATCGCGGCCGACCTCAAGCGCGAGCTCGGGATCACGGTCAGCATCGAGGATGACAGCGATCACTACGCCCGCCTGACGTCCGATCCGCCGCCGATGTGGGAGCTCGGCTGGATCGCGGACTACCCGGGACCGAACGACTTCCTCGGCGTGCTCCTCGGCAGCGAGAGCTCGAGCAACGTCGGCAAATGGCAGTCGTCGGCCTTCGACGCGGCCCTCGCCGACGCGCTCGGGACGCGTGACCCGGTCGCCGCACAGGCGGGCTA
>DATEZX010000357.1:0-5169 GCA_035255225.1 Candidatus Limnocylindrales bacterium | reverse complement strand
GGTCGCGTGGCGGAGGACGATGATCGCCAGCCCGAAGATCGCGAAGCCGATCGAGAAGATCTGGGCCGTCGGGATGCCGTCCACCCGCCAGTTGCCGGTCCGCAGGAACTCGAGCGTGAACCGGACGGCGGAGTACCAGATGAGCCCGACGCCGAGCAGGTCGCCCCGCCGCAGCGCCGGCCGGGGCTTGGACAGGATCCAGGTGATGACGACCGCCCCGAGCACGCCCGACAGGGACTCGTACAGGAACAGCGGCGTGAAGTGGGTCGTGGCGACCGGGAACGCGTCGCATGGGTAGGCGGCGACGCGGTGCGCGCAATCGATCGCGATGCCCCACGGCAGGTCGGTCGGCGGGCCGTACAGCTCCTGGTTGAAGAAGTTGCCCCACCGTCCGACGGCCTGCATAACGAAGAGGCCGACGGCAACGATGTCGGCCCAGGCCCACAGGTCGACCTTCCAGCGCCGGACGAGGTACGCGAACGCGATCAGGCCGGTGACGATCCCGCCGTAGACGCCGAGGCCCGTATACGGCGGCAGGACGATCCGAATGAGGTCACCGCTGTAGCACGGCCCGCCCGGGCCGCAGTTGTTGAACTGGTCGATGACGTGGTAGAGCCGGCCGCCGATGAGGGCGGCGATGCCGATCACGATCATCCCGTTGCCGATGTAGTCGGGGTTCTGGCCGAGCCGCGTCGCGAGGCGGGTCGCGACGAGGTAGACCGCCATCAGCCCGAGGGCGTAGCAGACGCCGTACCAGTACAGGTCGATCTGGCCGATGACCGGGAAGGGGATGCTGAGCAGGATCGGGCCCGGTGTCCAGTCGATCACGCGGCCGAGTGTAACGGTGCGCTCGGGGTCGCCCGGGGCGAGGCCGGCCGCCTCCGGTCCGCCGTCACGCGCCCTAGACTGCCCGCGATGGGCGCGAGGTCGACCGGCTGTTGAACGAATTCCAGTGGTGGGTGCTCATCGTCGGGCTCGTCGCGGGCGGGACCATCGTGGGGCTGTTGACGGCCAACTTCGGGCGCCGCGACGCCGACCTCGAGGTTGACGAGCAGGAGGCCGAGGCGACGTTCATCGCCAGCCACCTCTCCGCCGGCGGCCGGGCCGTCGATCGCGCGACCGTCGCCGACGTCCTCGAGGCCCACCGCGAATACCTGGGGCTGCCGGCGCCCGACGCGATCCTGCCCGTCGACGTCCCAGCCGGCGCGGGGTCAGCCGGCGACGGATACGCCGATGACGAGTCCGACGACGTAGGTCACGCCGGCCGCCGCCCCACCGATCGCGACCTGTCGGGCGCCTGACCGGAGCGGGCTGCGGCCCGTCAGGAGGCTCACCCCGGCGCCGACCGCGAAGAGGGCAACGATCGACAGCCCGAGGGATGACAGGAAGGCGACGCTGCCGGTCGCGAGCAGGTATGGCAGGACCGGCACGAACGCCCCGACCGCGAATGCCCCGAACGACCCGGCTGCGGCGCCCCACGGCGAGCCGAGCTCGTCCGGGTCGAGGCCGAGCTCCTCGCGGACGAGCGTGTCGAGCGCCTGCTCGGGGTCCTGGAACATCCGGGTGGCGATCGTCGCGGCCTCGGCGGGGCTGAAGCCCTTGGCCCGGTAGACGCCGGCCAGCTCGGCCTCCTCCTCCTCCGGCATCGCCTCCAGCTCCGCGCGCTCGAGGGCGATCTGCCGCTCGAACAGCTCGCGCTGGGACTGCATCGAGACGTACTCGCCGGCGGCCATCGAGAACGCCCCGGCGAGCAGGCCCGCGATGCCCGCCAGGAGCACAAACCGGCTCTCGCCCGACGACGCGCCGGCGACGCCCATGACGAGCGAGAGGTTCGAGACGAGGCCGTCGGAGACGCCGAAGATGACGGCTCGCAGGGTCCCCGACCGGCCGGCGCGATGCCATCGCTCCGGCGCGCCGACGGCACTCGGCTCGCCGACGGTCGGGCCGGGCCGGCCCTCGCTCATCCGCCGCCAGATCTCGGCGTGCTCGCGCTCGTCGGCGGCGATGGCCGCGACCTCGGGGCTCGACTGGGCCGTGTAGATGTCCTCCTCGTCGCCCTCGAGAGCCTGGACGAGGTCGCGCACGGCATGGGTCCCGAACAGCCGCGCGATCAGGACGATGATCCGGACCCGCAGGCGCGGGCCATGCTCGGGCGGCAGCGGCGCCCCGAGATTCCGCAGCTTCTCGGCCCAGATCTCGGCGTGGCGACGCTCGTTGCCGGCGATCTTCCGGAAGGCCTCGGCGCGGATGGGGTCGCGCTCGATCCGCGACAGCGCTTCGTAGAGCGCCAGCGCGTCGCGCTCCAGCCGCAGGTTCTCGGCCGATTGCTGCAGGTCGATGGCGGGCACGCGTTGATCGTAGCCGCCGGCCTATGATCGGCGCGATGCCCGGACCCTCCGTCCCGCCACTGCGCTGGTTCGGTGAGGCCGACGTGCTGGCGGCGATGCCCGTGATCGAGGAGCGGCTGCGGCTCGCCGAGGTCACGATGACCGCTCTCGCTCGGCCGGGCGCCTCGGAGCTGCCGCCCAAGATCGCGATCCATCCCCGACCCGCGGCCTCGTTCGTCCATGCCATGCCGGCCCACCTCCGGGCGACCGAGCGCGCCGACGGCGGTGGCGATCTCGTCGGCATGAAGTGGGTCGCGGGCTACGCCACGAACACGGCCCTCGGCCTGCCGGGCATTCACGCCGTCGTGGTCCTCAACGACCCCGAGACGGGGATCCCGGTCGCGATCCTCGACGGCGGCCCGATCACGGCCCAACGGACCGCCGCGGTCAGCGGGCTCGCGCTGGCGCGCTGGGGCCCGAGCTCGGCCGACGACACCGCTGTTGCCGGGGCCGGCGTGGACGTCGCCCTCATCGGGGCCGGGGTGCAGGGCCACTCCCACCTGCCGGTCATCGGCCACGTCCTGCCCGGCGCTCGAGTGCGGCTCTTCGATCGCGACGCGAAGCGCGCCGGAACGCTCGCGGCTGCGGCGAGGACCACGCCGGGCATCGCCGACGCCCGCGTCTTCGCGTCCGCCCGAGAAGCGGTCGACGGCGCGTCCGTCGTCATCACGGCCGCCTCGTTCGGCCCACCCGCCGCGCGGCAGTCGATGACGAATGCCTGGCTACGTCCGGACGCGACCGTCGTCCCGATCGACTACGCCACGTACTGTGCGGCCGAGGTCGCGCGCGATGCCGCCCTGTTCCTCGTCGACCAGCGGGACCAGTACCTGTACAACCGCGAGGCCGGGCAGTTCGACGGCTATCCCGATCCTGATGCGACCATCGGCGAGGCGATCCTGGCAGGGACGGCACGCCCCGCCGGGCGGGTCGTCGTCACGCATCTCGGCGTGGGCCTCGCCGACCTCGTCTTCGCCGATGCGATCGTGCGCGAGGCCTCGGCCCGGGGACTGGGGGTCGAGCTGGCTCGGTAAGTCGATTGGGGGTGCCGCGATGGATGCCGGGACGGACAACAGCCACACGCGTACGGGTTGGGACGATGACGCGTGCCTCCGCTGCGGGTCCCCGCTCGAGAGCGTCGGGATCGAGGACTTCCGGGTCGGCGGGACGAGCGGCGGCTGGAAGCTCCTGTTCGGTGAGTGGGCCGAGCTCGGCGAGGGGATGCTGAAGCTCGAGGTCCGGGCGTGCACGACGTGCCGGACCGTGGACCTGCGCGTCCCGCCTGCGTGACCCAGCCAGATGACGACCGCGCCCGACCTCGTCGTCGTCGGCGCCGGCGTCCTCGGGACCTGGACGGCGCTGCGCGCGTCGGAGCGCGGCCGATCGACCGTCCTGCTCGACGCCTTCGGGCCGGGTGACATCCGGGCCACGTCGGGCGACGAGAGCCGGATCATCCGGTCGTCGCACGGGGCCGACGACCTCCTCCCCCGCTGGTCGCGCGAGTCGCGCCGCGCCTGGATCGCCCTCGGCGAGGAGTCTGGGAGCCCGATCTTCGAGCCTTGCGGCGTGGCCTGGTTCGCCCGTCGGGCGAACGGCTTCGAGGCCGAATCCGAGGCGACGCTCCGTGCGCTCGCCATCCCGACGACGCGGCTGACGCCGGCCGAGGCCGCCGATCGGTGGCCGATCCGGGCGGACGACCTGGCGTTCGTCCTGCACGAGCCCGAGGCGGGCGCGCTCCGGGCCCGCGACGGCGTCCGGGTCGCCGCAGAGGCCTTCCGGCGTCGGGGTGGCGACATCCGGCTGGCTCGCGTCCGGCCCGGTCGCGTGCGTTCGAGGCGGCTCCTCGAGGTCGTCGCCGACGATGGCCGGCGGATCCCGGCCGATGCGTTCGTTTTCGCGGCCGGGCCGTGGCTCGCGACGCTGTTCCCGGCGATCGTCGGGCCGATGCTCTCGGTCACGCGCCAGGACGTCGTATACATCGGGCCGCCCGCGGCTGATCCCCGCTGGACGAGCGCCGAACATCCGGCGTGGATCGACTTCGATGGGTCCTTCTACGGCATCCCGTCGATCGGCGGCCGTGGCTTCAAGATCGCGCCCGACTTCTACGGTCCCCCGGTCGACCCGGACGCGGTCGACCGGGTCGTCGAGCCGGACTCGATCGCGACGGTGCGGGCGTACCTGGCGCGACGGTTCCCGGACCTCGCCGCCGAGCCGGTCGTCGAGACTCGTGTCTGCCAGTACGAGACGACGCTGGACACGCACTGGCTCATCGATCGCCATCCCGAGTGGGAGAACGCCTGGCTGGTGGGTGGCGGGTCCGGCCACGCCTTCAAGCACGGCCCGCGGATCGGCAGCTACGTCATCGACCGCCTCGACGGCGCAGCGGACGCCGCCGTGGACGACAGGTTCTCGCTGGCGCGGCCCCGTTCGCTCCCGCCGGGCGACCCGCGCGGCGCGCCACCCGCCCGACCGCTACCCGCGCGTCCCGCGACTACTCGTTGACGGGCAACGGCCCGTCGTCGATCTCGATCAGCACGCGCCCATCCTCGATGACGACCTGGTACTGAGCGAGCGGCAGCTCGGCGGGCGGATCGAGCGCCTCGCCCGTCGCGAGGTCGAAGCGCGACAGGTGGAGGGCGCAGGTCAGCGTCCCGGCCGGCTGGCCGTTCGCGCCGGGCGATCCGCCACCTGTCAGGAAGCCCCTGTCGAGCTCGAAGTACTCGTGCGTGCAGATGCCCTGGAAGGCCCGCACCGCGCCGCCGGTGTGGACGACGACGACCTGGTC
>DATEZX010000356.1:0-4455 GCA_035255225.1 Candidatus Limnocylindrales bacterium | reverse complement strand
ACGGCGGACCGCTGGCCTCGGCCGAGCTCTACGACCCAAAGGCCGGGACCTTCAGCCCGACGGGCTCGATGGCGGCGCCACGCGGCTGGCAGACCGCAACCCTGCTCACGGACGGTCGCGTCCTGGTCGCCGGCGGCGAGCAGGCGCGGACCGACCTCGCCAGGGCCGAGATCTACAACCCAAAGACCGGGACGTTCAGCCCGACCGGCTCGATGACGGTGGGGCGCGTCTACCACGCCGCAACCCTGCTTTCGGACGGCCGCGTCCTCGTGGTGGGTGGCGGCAGCGACTATTCGGGCGACAAGTTCCTCGCGTCCGCCGAGCTCTACGACCCGCACACCGGCACGTGGACCGCGACCGGCTCGATGGCGGACCAGCGCAACCTTCTGACCGTGACGCTGCTGGACAACGGACGAGTCCTGGTCGCCGGCGGGTTCGGCGGACACGGCGGACCGCTGGCCTCGGCCGAGCTCTACGACCCGAAGACCGACACGTTCAGTCCAGCCGGCCTGGGTGTGGCGGCCCTCCGTTGCGCCGAGACCCCGAACGCCGCGCCGAGCGCGACCGTTCAATGGACGAGGGGTGTGCCCATGGGAGCAGAACCCACGATCAAGGCCGGCCAGGCCGTGGCCTTCGTCACCACCGGGGCCTCCCCGACGGTGACCGAGTGGACAAACGGGACGCCGGCGGCGAGCCCGTGCATCGACAAGGCCATCGGATCGGATACCAGCAACGGGATGAGCGTGGTCGTGACCTTCTACCAGCCGGGCGACTACAACATCTCCTGCCGGGTCATCCCGCTGGAGATGCACACGATCGTCCACGTTCGATAGTGGCAGGTTGGCTGGGCAGACTCCTACCCGCCGACCACTGATCCGCAGCGCCCTCAGGGAGTAGCCAGGCAGACCCGAGGGGACGACAAGCCGGGGGCGAGGGCCATCGCCGGGCTACCATGAGGCCCCCGTGACGACCCTCGCGTCGAATGACTTCGTCCACCTCCACAGCCACTCGGAGTTCAGCCTTCTCGACGGCCTGGGGCGGATCACCGACCTCGTCGACGAGGCCAGCGCGAAGGGCTTCGACAGCCTCGCCCTGACCGACCACGGGGCGCTCTACGGCGCCATCGCGTTCCACCAGGCGGCGGGCAACAAGGGCATCAAGCCGATCATCGGCGTCGAGACCTACGTCGCTCGCCGGTCGATGACCGACCGCGAGGGCAAGGCCGACGCCCAGCCGTTCCACCTCATCCTGCTGGCGACGGACCTGACCGGCTACCGGAACCTCTGCCGCCTCGTCACCGACGCCCACATCGACGGCTACTACTACAAGCCCCGGATCGACCGCGAGCACCTCGCCCGCCACAGTGCCGGCCTCATCGGGCTGTCGGCCTGCCTGAACGGCGAGGTCGCGCGGGCCCTCGAGGTCCAGGACTGGGACCTCGCCCGAGGCGTGGCCGGCGAGTACGGCGAGATCTTCGGGCCGGACCGGTTCTTCCTCGAGCTGCAGGACCACGGCCTGCCGGAGCAGCGGCGCCTCAACGAGCAGCTGCTCAGGCTCGCGCCCGAGACCGGCCTGCCGCTCGTCGTGACGAACGACCTGCACTACGTCCACCGCGAGCAGGCGCCGGCCCACGACGTCCTGCTGTGTGTCGGAACCGGCAACAACCTCGACACGCCCGGCCGCCTCAAGTTCGAGACCGACGAGTTCTACCTGAAGTCCGCGGCCGAGATGGCGGCCCTGTTCCCCGACCAGCGCGAGGCGCTCCTCAACAGCCGCCGGATCGCCGAGATGTGCGACCTCGAGCTGCCGCTCGGTCAGCTGCGGATCCCGCACTTCCCGGTGCCCGACGGCGAGACCGTCGAGTCGTGGCTCCGGGCGGAGTGCCAGCGCGGCCTCGCCTGGCGCTACGGCGAGGTGACGCCGGCGCTCCAGGGGCGGCTCGACTACGAGCTCGGCGTCATCACCTCGATGGGCTACGCCGGCTACTTCCTCATCGTCGCCGACTTCACCCGCTTCGCGCGCGAGCAGGGCATCCAGACGACCTGCCGGGGCAGCGCTCCGGGCTCGATCGTGACGTACACCCTCGGCATCACGCCGGTCGACCCGATCGCCTACGGCCTGCCGTTCGAGCGGTTCCTGAACCCCGACCGGGTGACGATGCCGGACATCGACGTCGACTTCCAGGACGACCGCCGCGACGAGGTCATCGCCTATGTCGCCCGGAAATACGGCCAGGACCACGTCGCCCAGATCATCACCTTCGGCACGATGCTCGCCCGGGCGGCGATCCGCGACGTCGGACGGGTCCTCGGCCATTCCTACGGCGACGTCGACCGGATCGCCAAGGCCGTCCCGAACCAGCTGGGGATCAGGCTCGACGAGGCCCTCGAGATGAGCCCTCAGCTGCGGGAGCCGTACGAGACCGAGCCGGGGGTCAAGTCGATCATCGACTTCGCCCGCCAGCTCGAGGGCGTCGCCCGTAACGCCTCGACCCACGCGGCCGGCGTCGTCATCAGCGACGAGCCCCTGACCGAGCTCATGCCCCTCCAGAAGGCGACCAACTCGGACGCCCTCATGACCCAGTACGAGATGCACGGCATCGAGGCGCTGGGCCTCCTGAAGTTCGACTTCCTGGGCCTCTCGAACCTGACGATCCTCAAGAACGCGGTCGACCTCATCCGGGCTCATCGCGGCGTCGAGATCGACCTCGACCGGATCCCGCTGGACGACGAGCGGACGTTCGAGCTGCTCGCCTCGGGCGAGACGACCGGGATCTTCCAGCTCGAGTCGGCGGGCATGCGGCGCTACGTCCGCGACCTCCGACCGACGTCGGTCTTCGACCTCGCGGCGATGGTCGCGCTGTACCGGCCCGGGCCGATGGAGAACATCCCCGCCTACATCCGGCGGAAGCACGGCCAGGAGGCGGTGACGTACCTCCACCCGCTGCTCGAGCCGTTCCTCGAGCGTACGTACGGGATCTTCGTCTACCAGGAAGACATCATGGCCGCGGCCATCGCCCTCGGCGGGTTCAGCGGCCCCGAGGCCGACACCCTCGGCTACGCCATCCGCAAGAAGAAGCGCTCGGTCCTCCAGGCCCAGAAGGAGAAGTTCGTCACCCGCGCCGCCGAGCGGGGCGTGCCGCCCGAGACGATCGACGCCGTGTTCAAGGCCTTCGAGCCGTTCGAGCGCTACGGCTTCAACAAGGCCCACGCGCTGTGCTACGGCCTCATCGCCTACCAGACCGCGTACCTCAAGGCCAACTACACCGTCGACTTCATGGCCTCGGTCCTGTCGGCCTTCCGCGACAACGAGGAGAAGGTCGCGGCGGCCGTGGCCGAGTGCCGTCGGCTGGGGATCGAGGTCCGGCCGCCGGACGTCCTCCGGAGCGCCCTGGAGTTCACGGTCGAGGACGACGCGATTCGGTTCGGGTTGCTCGCCGTCAAGAACGTCGGCCAGGGCGCGATCGAGTCGATCATCGAGGCCCGCGACGCCGACGGGCCGTTCCGGTCGCTCGTCGACTTCTGCACCCGGATCGATCTCCGCCTGGCGAACCGCAAGGTCCTCGAGTCGCTCGCCAAGGTCGGCGCCCTGTCCGCCTTCGGCCACCCGGCCCAGATCCTCGAGGGCGTCGAGGACGCCCTCGCGGCCGGCCAGGCATCGCAACGCGACCGGGTGTCGGGCCAGACGTCGCTGTTCGACCTAGCGGCCGACGAGGCGACGGTCTTCGAGCGCCCGCTGCCGACGGTCCCCGAGGCGCCGGTGCGCGAGCGGCTGCGCTGGGAGAAGGAGCTCCTCGGCCTGTACCTGTCGGAGCACCCGATGGGCGAGATCGCGGACCGCGTCGGGGAGTTCGTGACGGCCTACTCGGGCGACCTCCACGAGGAGTCGCTCGACGGCCAGCGCCTGGTCATCTGCGGGATCGTCGTCGGCTCGCGGACGATCATCACCCGGGCCCGCTCGACGATGGCCGCGGTGACCCTCGAGGACCTGCAGGGCGCGACCGAGGTCATCGTCTTCCCGAAGCTCTACGAGCAGACCCTCGGGACGTGGTCAGAGGGCGCGATTCTCGTCGTCGCCGGCAAGGTCGACCATCGCGGCGAGGAGGTGTCCCTCCTCGCCGATCTCGTCATGCCGTGGGACGAGGCCGCGGCGCTTGGCGCCGAGGCGTTCGCCCGGCAGGTCGCGCGTGGCGCGGCGGATCGGGGAGCGCCGCGACGGCGCGTGCCCGTCGGTCCGGGTGGACCCGGCGCCGGCGAACCCTGGGGAGCGCCGGAGACGGGGGGCGAGGGCGGCAACGGCAGCGATGGCAGCAACGGCAACGGACGCAGCGCCCCGGCCGCTGGGCCGGGCGGCAACGGCAACGCGGTCGACCCGGTCCGCCTCGGCCTCGGTCGCCGGCCCGAGATCCCGTACGTGTCTCCGCTGCGAGGGGGCCGGATCCCGGACACTGGGCCG
>DATEZX010000355.1:0-3361 GCA_035255225.1 Candidatus Limnocylindrales bacterium | reverse complement strand
GGAGCTGACCCAGGACCCGGACATCTTCGACACCTGGTTCAGCTCCGGCCTCTGGCCGTTCTCGACCCTCGGCTGGCCGGAGGCGACGCCGGATCTCGAGCGCTACTACCCGACCTCGGTCATGGAGACCGGCCACGACATCCTGTTCTTCTGGGTGGCCCGGATGATGATGCTCGGCCTCCACCTGACCGACGCCCCGCCGTTCCACACGGTCTACCTGTCCGGGCTCATCCGCGACGAGCAGGGCCAGCGGATGTCCAAGACGAAGGGCAACGTCGTCGACCCCCTCGAGGTCATGGAGGAGACGGGCGCCGACGCGCTCCGGTTCGCGGTGATCCACGGCGCGACGCCCGGCCAGGACCAGCGCTTCGGGCGCCAGAAGCTCGAGACCGGCCGGAACTTCGCGAACAAGCTGTGGAACGCGACCCGCTTCGTGCTGGGCGCCCGCCCGGCATCGATCGCTGCCGATGCGCCGCGCCGCGCGCCTGATGTCGCCCACCTCGGCCCTACCGAGCGCTGGATCCGGTCGCGCGCCGCCGCCGCGGTCGAGGGGGTCGACCGGGCGATCGCGGAGTACCAGCTCGCCGAGGTCACCCGAACGCTGTACGACGCGATCTGGTCGGAGTTCTGCGATTGGGGGCTCGAGCTGGCCAAGGCACGCCTGGCCGACGAATCGCTGCCCGAGGCCGAGCGCGAGGCGACGTGGTGGACCCTCGTCGAGGCGCTCGACACCTTCGTCCGGCTGCTCCACCCGGTCATGCCGTACGTCACCGAGGCGCTGTGGTCCGCGCTGCCGCGCGCCGCGGACGACCCGGAGCTGCTGGTCGTGGCGGCCTGGCCGGCGGCCGCCTCCCGCGACGCCGACGCCGAGGCGGTCCTCGGCGAGGTCCTGGACCTCGTCACGGGCATCCGGAACGCCCGCGCCGAGGCGGGCATCGACCCTGGGGCCTGGCTCGCTGCCGAGGTTGCTGGGCCGGCCGGCCTCGAGGCGGCGGCCCGGGCCCTGGCGCCGGCGATCGAGCGGCTGGCGCGCGTCCGGCCGCTGACGATCCGAGCTGGCGAGCGCGGCCCCGGCGCCGATGGCGGGCGCCTGGTGGTGGTCGCCGGGCAGCTCGAGGCGTGGGTCACGCGGCCGCCGACGGCCGAGGCCGGTCGCGACCGTGAGCGGCTCGAGAAGGAGCTCGCGCAGACGGAGGCTCGGCTGGCCACCGCGAGGGCGCGACTGGCCGACCCGAGCTTCACCGGCAAGGCGCCACCGCACATCGTCGAGGGCGCACGGAGCCTCGCGGCCGAGCTCGCGGCACAGGCGGACAGCCTTCGGACGAAGCTTGGTGGCTAGCCCCCGAGGCGCTCCCGCGACCACGCCCAGGGCTCGCGGTTGCCGGCCCCCGCGGGCCCGCCGACACGACCGGGACAGTTGAGGTAACGCCATGCTCGAGCAGGTTCACGTACCGCCGCTCTCGCTGGCCGCCTACGAGCCGGTCGCGGGCTCCGAGGCCATCGCCGAGATCCGGCAGCTCGCCGAGCCGCTCCGGGGCGCCAGGGTCCTTCACGTCAACGCGACCAAGTACGGCGGCGGCGTTGCCGAGATCCTCCCGACGCTGACCGCGCTCATGAACGACGCCGGGCTCCTGGCCGAGTGGCGGGTCATCCCCGGCACGGACGCCTTCTTCAACGTCACCAAGCCGATCCACAACGGTCTCCAGGGGATGAAGGTCCAGTTCGGCGAGGAGGAGCAGCGGGTCTACGACGCGGCCAACCGGACGTTCGCCGGGGCCTTCGAGGGCGACTACGACTTCATCGTCATCCACGATCCGCAACCGGCCGCCCTCCGCCCCAACCTGCCGGATGCGTCCGGGCACTGGATCTGGCGCTGTCACATCGACCTGAGCGCCACCAACGCCGAGGTGTGGTCCTTCCTCCGGCCCTCGGTCGAGGCGTACGACGCCGCGATCTTCACCCACCCCGACTACGCGCAACCCGATCTCAGGCATCCGTGGCTGGCCTTCGTCGCGCCATCGATCGATCCGCTCTCGCCCAAGAACGTGGTCCTGGACCCCCACCTCCTTGACGACGTCGTCTCCCGATTCGGGCTCGACCCCCACCGGCCATTGCTCCTCCAGGTCTCGCGCTTCGACCCGTGGAAGGATCCACTCGGGGTCATCGACGTCTACCGCGCGGTCAAGAGCGAGATCCCCCAGGTCCAGCTGGCGCTCGTCGCCTCGATGGCCAGCGACGATCCGGAGGGCATGCGGATCTACAAGGACGTCCTCCGCCACGCGGGGACCGATCCGGACCTCGCCATCCTCAGCAACCTCGACGGCGTCGGCTCGCTGGAGGTCAACGCCTTCCAGCGCTCCAGCGAGGTCGTCCTCCAGAAGTCGCTGCGCGAGGGCTTCGGCCTGACCGTCAGCGAGGCCCTCTGGAAGGGCATTCCCGTCGTCGGCGGGCGCGTCGGCGGGATCCCGATGCAGATCGGCCATGACGAGTGCGGCCGCCTCGTGTCGTCGGTCGACGAGGCGACGGCGGCCTGCCTCGAGCTGCTCCGCGACCCCGGGCTGCGGCATGCCCTCGGGAGCGCCGGCCGGGAGCGGGTGCGCCGGCACTTCCTGTCGACCCGCAACCTGCGCGACTACCTCGCCCTGTTCACGGCGCTGCGGACCGGCGATCGCACGCTCGTCCCAACGGGCGAGGCGGCCCGGGCGTGAGCCGCCGGCCGTCGTCGTGCCGGGCCGCTGAACTGCGCCGAGCGTCCGAGCCGCGGCGGGCCGTCGAGCCGCTGCTACGATCTCGCGGGGGAATGCGCCGCGAGACGTCCGCGGCCGCCGAGGCGCACTGACGGGAGAAGGACGCGGTGAGCGATCGTGCCGATTGAGTTCCTGCGCCGCCGCGGCGGCGACGGCAAGTCCGGGGCGCAGTCGAAGGCGCCATCGAAGGCGCCGCCGCACGCCGAGGCGCCAGGCACGATCCGCCTGCCCGAGGAGGTCAACGCCGAGGACCACCAGCTTCGGCTGTCGTTCTCGGCCAAGACGAGCGAGGGCGTCCGCTTCACCGCCGGACCGGAGGCCCTCGGCGGCCTGCCCGACATCGTGGCGGGCCAGGCCAGGAGCGAGGTCGAGGTCGTCCCGCCCCGCGAGATGGACACCGGCCAGGCCGCGCCGGCGATCGAGCGCACCGACGAGGCGGCGGCCTGGATCCAGGCGCACGGCCATCTGTCGCCGATCACGCGGCACGCCCTCTACCTTCTCGAGACGCTGGACGCGATCGATCCGGCCTACGAGACCTTCGCCTGCGCCCTGCTCGACGGCAGCGTGGACCCGAGTGGCTACCCGGACTTCTCGGCGATCGTCGGCGGCGTCGC
>DATEZX010000354.1:0-3332 GCA_035255225.1 Candidatus Limnocylindrales bacterium | reverse complement strand
TGCTGAAGGCGGTCGACAACGCGATCGAGCAGATCCTCGGGAGCCGGCCGTCGCTGGTCGACTATCAGCTGCGGAGCGTCGGCTCGGGCGAGGATGCCCAGGGCGAGGCCATGACGAAGATCGTGGCGCCGTCCGACGGAGATGCCGGGCCGACGCCGACGTACATCGGGCACGGCCTGTCGACCAACGTCGTCGAGGCGTCACTCCGCGCGTACCTCTCGGCGGTCAACAAGCTCCTCGCCGCCGAGCGGGCGACAGACGTGCCGCGACGGCCCGCCAGCGAGGCCTCGGCGTGAACCGCTACCGGGTCGCCTTCCTGCCGGGCGACGGCATCGGGCCCGAGGTCCTCGGCGCGGCGCGACGGACCGTCGACGCGGCCGGCGAGCGGTTCGGCTTCGCGGTCGCGTGGGACCAGCACGCCGTGGGCGGTGAGGCCATCGACCGGCTCGGGACGGCCCTCGACGACGCGACCCTGGCGGCCTGCCGAGATGCCGACGCGGTCCTCCTGGGCGCCGTGGGCGGGCCGCGCTGGTCCGACCCACGCGCCGCCGTCCGGCCGGAGGAGGGCCTGCTCCGGCTTCGCCACGAGCTCGAGCTGTTCGCCAACCTCCGGCCCGTCCGCGCACTCGGCGCGCTGGCCGACGCCTCGCCGCTGCGACCGGAGGTCCGGGCCGGGGCGGACCTGCTCATCGTCCGCGAGCTGACGGGCGGGCTGTACTTCGGCCTGCCCCAGGGGCCGACGGCCGTGGACGGCGTCGACGGAGCCGTCGACACGTGCTCCTACAGCCGGCCCGAGGTCGAACGCGTGATCCGCCTGGCGTTCGAGCTGGCGCGAGATCGACGGCGCCGCGTCACGAGCGTCGACAAGGCCAACGTCATGGCGACGGGCCGGCTCTGGCGAGCGACGGCCGAGTCGGTCGCGGCCGAGTTCCCGGACGTGACGCTGGACCACGCCCTCGTCGATTCGTTCGCAGCCGACCTCGTCCGCCGGCCGGCGCACTACGACGTCATCGTCACCGAGAACCTGTTCGGCGACATCCTGTCCGACGAGGCCGCGGTCATCGCCGGATCGCTCGGGCTGCTCGCCTCGGCGAGCCTCGGGGCCCGCCGGACGGCGTTCGGGCGGTTCGGGCTGTTCGAGCCCGTCCACGGCAGCGCCCCGAGCATCGCCGGCCGCGGGATCGCGGACCCCATCGGGGCGATCGGCTCGGCGGCGCTCATGCTCCGCTGGTCGCTGGGCGAGGCGTCCGCCGCGGACGCGCTCGAGACGGCTGTCGAGGCGACCCTCGAGGCCGGGCCGCGGACGCCGGACCTCGCCGGTGACGCCTCGACCGAGGCGGTGACGGAGGCGGTCGTCGCGCGCCTGGCCGGCGAAGCGGCTCGGGTGACGGTCCGGTGAGCGGACCCGTCGTCCTGTACGACACGACGCTGCGCGACGGCACGCAGCGCGAGGGGCTCGTCCTGTCGCTGGCGGACAAGCTCCGGATCGCCCGACGCCTCGACGAGGCGGGCTTCCCGTACATCGAGGGCGGCTGGCCGGGCTCGAACCCGAAGGACGTCGAGTTCTTCGCCGCGGCGCGGAACATGACCTGGCGCAACGCCCGGCTCGCAGCCTTCGGATCGACCCGCCACCGGGCCAACCGGGCCGAGGACGACCCGAACCTCGAGGCCCTCCTGGAAGCGGCGACGCCGGTCGTCACGATCTTCGGCAAGAGCTGGCTGCTCCACGTCCGGGACGTCCTCGGTGCGACACCGGACGAGAACCTGGCGATGATCGGCGACTCGGTCGCCCGCCTCCGCCGCGCAGGGCGCGAGGTCGTCTACGACGCCGAGCACTACTTCGACGGCTACCGGGACGACCCGGCGTACGCGACCGCGACCCTCCGGGCGGCCCGCTCGGCCGGCGCGACGACGCTCGTCCTGTGCGACACCAACGGCGGCCGCCTGACCGACGAGATCGCGGCGATCACCCGGGCCTCGATCGAGGCGGCCGGCGGGCCGGGCGACGGCCACGAGGAGGGACCGGTCTTCGGGATCCACGTCCACGACGACGCCGGGCTTGCGGTCGCCAACTCGCTGGCCGCTGTGGCCGAGGGCGTCCGGCACGTCCAGGGCACGATCAATGGCTACGGCGAGCGCTGCGGCAACGCGAACCTCGTGACGATCTGGCCGAACCTCGTCCTGAAGCTCGGCCTCGCGACGCGCCCCGGCGGTGACCTGCGGCGCCTCGGCGAGCTGGCCCGCTTCGTGGCCGAGGTCGCCAACATCGCGCCGGACGATCACGCCCCGTATGTCGGCGCCAGCGCCTTCGCCCACAAGGGCGGCGTCCACGGGGCGGCGACCCTGCGGGTGCGCGAGTCGTACCAGCACGTCGAGCCCACGCTTGTGGGCAACGACATGCGGCTCGTCGTGAGCGAGCTCGGCGGGCGGGCCAACGCCGGGTGGCTCGCCGCGCAGCTCGGGCACCGCCTCGACGGCGTCATCGAGCCCACCGCGCTGGCGACGCTCGTCAAGCGCCTCGAGGCCGACGGTGCCAGCTTCGAGGGCGCCGAGGCGTCCTTCGAGCTCCTCATCCGGCGGGCCGGGCCCGACTACCAGGCGCCGTTCCGGGTCGTCGACTTCCATGTCCTCGTCGACCGCCGTGACGGCGCGGCGATGCGGGCCGAGGCCTGGGTGAAGGTCGAGGTCGCCGGTGGGCTGCACCACGCCGCGGCCGACGGCAACGGCCCCGTCCACGCGGTCGACCGGGCCCTGCGGCGGGCCCTCGAGACGTTCTACCCCGCGCTCGAGCGGATCCAGCTCGTCGACTACAAGGTCCGGATCCTCGACAGCGAGGCCGCGACGGCGGCGCGAACGCGTGTCGTCATCGAGTCGCGCGGGCCGGCCGGCGTGTGGTCCACGGTCGGCTCGGACACCAACATCATCGGCGCGTCCGTGGGCGCCCTGACGGACTCCCTGGAATACGGCCTCTGGAAGGCCGACGCCCGCCCCGTCCGGCCACCGAGGCGCCGGGTCGCCGCGGCGAAGGCGATCGCTGCGACATGACCACCGAGACCAGCCGGTCCAGCCCGAAAGGACGATCCGTGACCAGCTCCCCCACCGCGACGCCGACCCGCGCCGCGACGCCGTCCCGAGCCACCACGACCCGGACCGTGAACCAGGGCGCGGATCCGGCCGTGGCCCCGAGCGACGGGAGCTTCATCGTGGCCTGCCCGTGGGCCTACTTCGAGGGCGCGCTCGTGCCGTTCGAGCAGGCCACGGTCAGCATCGCGACCCACTCCCTGCACTACGGGACGGCGGTCTTCGAAGGGATCCGGGCCTACCGCCAGGCG
>DATEZX010000353.1:0-4506 GCA_035255225.1 Candidatus Limnocylindrales bacterium | reverse complement strand
TCGATCGCGTGGGCCGGCTCCAGCTGCCGCACGCCTACGTCGAGGCCCTCAACCTGGAGCGGCGCGTGCGGCTCACGCTCGAGCCCGATCACATCAGCGTCTGGCCGGACCACGATCGGACGGCAGACACCGAGGGCCGCGACGGGGGCGGCCGGAGCCGCCGTGCGGACGGCCACGACCGCGGACCGGATGGCCGCGACCGGGGAGCGGACGCATGATCCGCGGGTCCTCGTCGGCCGGAGCGACGGCCGCCGGGGCCGCCGGCTCGGGCGCCGGCGTCGCCTCGGCGCCCATGGTCGAGACGCTCGACCTGTGCCGCGACTACCCGATGCCCGGCGGCGTGGTTCACGCGATCCGCGACGTGAGCCTCCGCGTCGGCCATGGCGAGCTCGTCGCGCTGCGCGGCCGGTCCGGCTCGGGCAAGACGACGTTCCTGTCGCTCGTCGGCGCGCTCGACCGACCGACCCGCGGCAGCGTCTCGGTCGACGGGCTCGCCGTCTCGGAGCTCGCGGAGTCCGAGCTCATCGGCTTCCGGCGCACGAAGATCGGGTTCATCTTCCAGGCCTTCGGCCTCCTCCCGGTCCTGTCTGCCGCCGAGAACGTCGAGGTGCCGCTCCGGCTCGTGCGGACCGAGCCGCGGGAGCGCGCCCGCCGGGTCGACGAGCTGCTCGAGCTGGTGGGCCTCGGCGCGCGGACAAACCACCGGCCCCACGAGCTGTCCGGCGGCGAGCAGCAGCGGGTGGCGATCGCTCGCGCCCTGGCCAATCGTCCGCAGCTGCTGCTGGCCGACGAGCCGACGGGCCAGCTCGATTCGCAGACCGGGCGCGGCGTCATGGCGCTCATCCAGCAGCTCGTTCGCCGAGAGGGCCTGACGGCCGTCGTGGCGACCCACGACCCCGCGCTCCTCGACCTCGCCGATCGGGTCCTCGTGCTCGACGACGGCCGCATCGTCGGCGACGAGCGGGTCGTGCCCGGGCCGGTCTGAGGCGACTCAGGCGGCGGCCCGCGGCGGCAGGGCCACGATGCCCGGCGGACTCGTCGCCTGGCCCGGCGGACAACTCACCTGGCCCAATGGCTCACCCGGCGCCACCGTTCCCGCGCCCGTCGCTCCTCGGCCGGAGTCAGCCGCCGCCCAGCCAGGGCTCGGAGCTCATAGTCGACGGCGAGCCGGGCGACGCTAGGCCCGACGAGCGTGGCCCGGATCCGGCTCGCGTGCTCTCGAGGGGTCTCACCGGGCCGCCGACCCTCGTCGCGCCGGGCCAGAGCCGCCAGCGCGAACCGGTAGGCCTCGACGGCGTCCCCGGGCGTTCGCGCACCCGGCCGCCGGAGCGTGAAGCGCGGCAGTCGCAGCAGGGCGCCGAGGTTGATGGGCTCGCCCTCGCGGACCTCCTCGCCGCGGGCGCGCGACCGCCGGCGCCTCCGGCGGAGGATCGCGGCGACGATGACCAGGATGACCACGATCTCGACCGCGATGAGCACCCCGACGATGAGGATCAGGGCCGTCAGGTCGCCGTCGGCGGTCGAGCTGCGTCCCCCCGGGAGCTGGATCTCCGGGAGGTTGAAGCGGAGCTCGATCGGGCCGATCAAGTGGATCAGGCGCTCGGCGACGAACAGGATCGGCGCCGCCAGAACGGCGAACGCCACGACGAGGAGGGTCGCCAGCGGCCCCGCGGCGCCGGCGATGGCTGTCGCGACGGGGATCTGCAGCAGGCCGGCGAGCGGGATGCCGACGATCAGCAGGGAGCCGCTCACCCCGAACAGGAGCGCGAGCCAGCGACGGCGAGCGGCCCGGTCGATCGCGTCGACCTCGAGCTCCTTCAGCCGCGCGAGGCCGATGCTCAGCAGCCCCGAGCTGACGAACGTCAGCGTCGTGCCGAAGGCCGCCGTCGTGTAGGCCGGGTCGCGGGTGAGGTCGGACGCCGCGGCGAGGAGCCAGAACGCGAGGATGCCCGGCAGCCCGATGCGGAGCACGCCCTCGGCGGTCAGGGCCTCGTCATCCAGCTCGGCGTGAGCGGTCCCCCGGAGCACGCCGACGCCGAGCAGCCAGGGACCGCTGTTGGCGAGCAGCGCCACGGGGTCGGCCGCCGCGCCGCCGCTGGTCAGGACCGCCCAACCGCCCACGACCCCGACGAGCACCGTCGTCCCCGGAACCGTGATCAGGTAACGGGTCCAGGACGACTGGCGATGCCGCCTGGCGACCACGAAGCCGATGACGACCGCGACCGCGAAGGCCTGGACCCCGAAGTGGATGGTCCGGTTGCCCGACAGCCAGTCGATGGCCAGGTAGCCGAGGGTCAGGCCCGCTCCCTCGAGCGACGCCGCCGCGAGGACGGCGAGCAGCGCCTCAGCCGACCAGTTCGAGCGCATCGCTGGATCGCCAGTCCGGAGCGAGCCGGACGGTGCTCACGGCCAGGCCGACGCCTCGGGCGACCGCGGTGCCATGCCGGGCGCCCTCGCCAAGAGCGCACAGCCGCACCCGCCGACCGGAGGCCTGGAGCTGCCGGAGCACCTGGAGCACCTCGTCGGTCGGCAGGCTGGTGAGGGCCAGGAGGCTCGCGGCCGGCGACCGGCGGCCGACGTCGTCCAGCAGGTTCGCGAACGGCAGCGATGCCCAGCGACTGAGCTCGGCGAGGGCGTCAGCGACCCTCGAAACCTGGTCCGGTGCGGCGCTGGGAGGCAGGTAGACCGTCCGGCCGGGCCGTCTCGACCAGGCGTTCGCGGCCAGCCCGCAGGCGGCTCCGCTCTCGATGAGGCTCCTGGCAAGCGACAGCCCCGCGGTGCACAGCCCCTCGATGAGGTCCTCGTCGAAGCGCATCAGCCAGAACGGTCCGGGCGTGGTCTGGGCGTCGATCGCGATGACGACCTCGCGCTCGAGGCCGGGGTCGTACCGCCGACTCACGGGGCGGCGGAGCCGGGCCGTGGCCTTCCAGTGGACCCGCCGCAGGGAGTCGCCCGGCCAGTACGGCCGGACGCCGGCATACAGCGTTGGCTCCTCGAACAGCCCGCGCGGAGCTCGCGCCGGCCCGGGAACGTCTGCCACCGGCATCGCGCCACGCACCGGGACGCTGCGCGGCACCACTCGGTAGGCCAGCGGCTGCTCGAGCTCCTCGACCCGCATGTCCCTGGCGAAGAGATCGGCGACGAGCAGGCTCGCGCCGCGGAAGTCATAGACCCCGCGATGCTCCGCCGCGATCCGGAGGTGACGGGTCACCCGCTGGTACCAGCCGAGCGTCCAGGTCGTGCGCAGCACGAAGACGCCGGGCGTCGCGGTCGTGGCGAGCACGCGGCCGAGGATCCGCGTCCCCCTCGAGACGCGGTCCTCGATGGCGAGCCAGGGCACTGGCAGCAGCTTGCGGTTGCGGACGACCAGGTCGAGCCCGATCTCCTCGCCGACCGTCGCCCGCGGGCTCTCGAGGTGCCGCTCATAGGTCAGGTTTCGCAATCCATAACGGGTCCAGACCGAGCGCAGGAGCCAGACCAGCTCGGCGATCGTGCCGACGGCGATGAGGGCCGGCTGTGACAGGAGGCCGCCGATGACGATCAGGACGAAGCCGGCGCCGGCGCCGATCACGGCTGCGACGAAGCCCGCGCGCTCCGTCCTTCGACCCCGCGGGGCGGCGCCTCGACCGAGCCGAGGAGGTCGTCGATGACCTGTTCGGCTGTCGCCCCCCGGAACTGCCGGTCGAGGTCCAGGAGGACGCGATGGCCGAGGACGGCCGCCGCGATCGACTTGACGTCGTCGGGCAGGACGAAGTCCCGCCCGTCGAGGAACGCGGCCGCCTGGGCAGCCCGGTAGAGGGCGACGCTCGCCCGAGGGCTCGCGCCGAGGCGCAGGTCCGGGTGATCGCGGCTGCCGCGCACGAGGGCGATGACGTAGTCGGCGACCTCGTCGGCGACCTCGACCTCGCGCACGGCGTCGCGCAGCTCGCGGATCGACGTGGCCTCGGCGAGCGGCTCGACGGCCTCCAGGGGCTCGGCCGAGCCCCGGTATCGACCGGCGATCCGGCGCTCGTCCTCGGCCGACGGGTAGCCCAGCGAGAGGCGGACCAGGAAGCGGTCGAGCTGCGCCTCCGGCAGCGAGAACGTGCCTTCCAGCTCGATCGGGTTCTGCGTGGCGAGGACCAGGAACGGGTCCGGCAGGGGACGGGTCTCACCCTCGATCGAGACCTGCTCCTCCTGCATCGCCTCGAGGAGGGCCGATTGGGTCCGCGGCGTCGCACGGTTGATCTCGTCGACGAGCAGGACGTTGGTGAAGACGGGTCCCTTGATGAAGCGGAACCCGTCGCCCTCGAGGATGCTCGCCCCCAGGACGTCGCTCGGCAGGAGGTCCGGCGTCCCCTGGATACGGGCGAAGCTCAGGCCGAGGGCCCGGCTGAAGGCCCGGGTCAGGAGGGTCTTGCCGACGCCCGGCACGTCCTCCACGAGGGCGTGGCCGTGGGCGAGCAGGGCGATGGCGAGCAACCGCAGCGGGCCATCGCCGACGACCACCGCGGTCCCGACCGCGGC
>DATEZX010000352.1:0-8160 GCA_035255225.1 Candidatus Limnocylindrales bacterium | reverse complement strand
GACCCGCGGGTCGGCGGCCCGTGCCGCGGCGGCGCCCGCCCGGGCCTCGTCGTAGTCGGTGACGACGAGCTGGTCGAAGAAGGCACGACGGAGGGCGATCGGGACCACGGCGCTGCCAACGCCGCCCGCGCCGACGAGGAGGATGCGCATGGCGGCAGGGTGCCCCATCTCGGGGCCTGCCACCCGGGCCCTCCGACCCACCCGAATCGGGCCGCGTAGCATGGGGCGGTGAGCGAGCGCCTCCGAGTCGAGCGATCCGGGCCGGGCGGCGTGGTCGCTCGCGTGACGCTCGCCCGGCCGGGGGTTCACAACGCCTTCGACGCCTCGCTCATCGCGGAGCTCCGGGCGACGTTCGCGGGCTTCGCCAAGGAGCAGCCCGAGACGCTCCGGGCCGTCGTCCTGGCGGGCGACGGCCCGAGCTTCTGCGCTGGGGCCGACGTCGACTGGATGCGCGCCGCGATGCAGCTCGACGTCGAGGGCAACGAGCAGGACGCCATGGCGATGGCCGAGATGTTCGAGGCCATCGACACCTGCCCGGTGCCGGTCATCGCCCGCGTCCACGGTGCCGCCCTCGGCGGCGGGATGGGCCTGTGCGCAGTCAGCGACGTCGTCGTCGCCGAGTCGGGGACGCGATTCGGGTTCACCGAGACGCGCCTCGGCATCCTACCGGCGGTCATCGCGCCGTTCGTCATCGCCAAGATCGGCGAATCGCACGCCCGGGCCCTGTTCCCGGGTGGCCGCCGGTTCGACGCCCTACGGGCTCAGCGGATCGGCCTCGTCCACGAGGTCGTGGAGGGCCCGGACGCGCTCGACCTGGCCGTCGACGCCGTCATCGCCGACCTGCTCGCCGCCGGCCCGACGGCCGCCCGGGCCGCGAAGGCCATCGTGCGGGAGGTTCGCGGCCTGGGCCACGGCTCGTCGAAGTGGCACACCGCCCGGGTCATCGCCCGCCAGCGCGTCGGCGAGGAGGCGCGGGAGGGCTTCGCCGCCTTCACCGAGAAGCGCCACCCCGCTTGGGCGCCGCCGACACGAGAGTCCTGAGCACGAGTCGGGGTCGGGTCCCCGCGGTCAGTCGCCGGCCGCCTCGTGCTCGTGGCCGCGGTCGGTGATCCGCCGCTCGATCCGCAGGTCGGGCACGAACCAGATCGCCGCGACGGCCACGTAGATCGCCACCGAGACCCACGGCGCGACGAACGCGATCGGGATCGCGGTCAGGTACAGGACCGGCGAGATCGCCCCCTTGACGTCCCGCCCGATCGCGACCGCGATCGTCGACTGCCGGCCCTCGTGGGCGATGAGGGCCCGCACGAGCAGGTAGTAGGCGAAGCCCGCGAGGAGCAGATCCGCGCCGACGGCCGCCACCGGCAGCGAGGCGAAGTCGTTCTCGCCCATCCAGGCCGTGGTCCACGGCACCAGCGACAGCCAGAACAGGAGATGGAAGTTGGCCCACAGGATCCGGCCGTCGACGTGATGGGCGGCCTGGAGCAGGTGGTGGTGGTTGTTCCACCAGATGGCCAGGTTGACGAAGCCGAGGACGTAGCTGAGGAAGACCGGGGCCAGCGGCACGAGGTCGTCGAGCCGCCCGCCATGCGGGACTGCGAGCCCGAGGACCATGATCGTGATGAGGATCGCGACGACCCCGTCGCTGAACGCCTCCATGCGGTCCTTCGACATGGCGCGGAGTATGGCGGTTGTCGAGAGCCGCTCCGTACGCGACAATCGCGCCACTGATGGCCGAGGAGTTGCGCCCGAGCGAGTTCGCCCGTCGCGTCGGCGCGACGACCCGGTCCGTGCAGCGCTGGATCGCGACCGGTCGCCTCCCTGCAAGGCGCGTAGGGGGACGGTGGCGCGTCGCGTCTGACGCGTTCAGCGCGTTTGAGCGACCTCCAGCCGCGGCGAGTGCTCCTCGTCCCGGCGCTCGACCCATCCGCACGCTGTTCATCGCGAACCGTGGCGAGATCGCCCGACGGATCACCCGGACCGCCGAGCGGCTGGGGATCCGGGCGCTCGTGCCGCCGACCGAAGGGCCGTCGGCGCTCGACCTCCTCGACGGCGAGGCGGTCGTGGCGGCGGCTCGCGGGGCCGGCGCGGATGCCGTCCATCCGGGCTTCGGCTTCCTCGCCGAGAACGCCGACTTCGCGGCAGCCGTCGGAGAGGCGGGCATGGCCTGGGTCGGTCCGTCGGCGGACGCGATCCGGGCGATGGGCGACAAGGCCGCCGCGCGGCGGCTGGCCTCCAGCCTGGGCGTCCCGGTCGTCCCGGGCTACGACGGCGCCGCGCAGTCCGATCGGGATCTCGCGCCGGCTGCCGCGAAGATCGGGTACCCGGTGCTGGTGAAGCCTGCCGGCGGGGGTGGCGGCAAGGGCATGCGGATCGTGCGCGAGCCGGGACGCCTGGCCGATGCGCTGGCCGGCGCCCGGCGCGAGGCGCGTGCAGCGTTCGCGGATGAGCGACTGATCCTGGAGCGACTCGTCGAGGGCGCGCGGCACGTCGAGGTCCAGGTGCTGTTCGACCGCGACGGCGCGGGGATCCACCTCGGGGAGCGCGACTGCTCGACCCAGCGACGCCACCAGAAGGTCCTCGAGGAGACGCCCTCCCCGGCCGTGACGCCGGCGATCCGCGAGCGGCTGGCGACCGGCGCCCTGGCACTTGCCCGCGCGGTCCGCTACCAGGGCGCCGGCACGTGCGAGTTCCTGCTGACCGATCGAGGCGATGTGTTCTTCCTCGAGATGAACACGCGCCTCCAGGTCGAGCACCCGGTGACGGAGCTGGTCACCGATCTCGACCTCGTCGAGCTGCAGCTCCGGATCGCGAGCGGCGAGGACCTCGGGCTGAGCCAGGCGGAGGCCGACGAGCGACGCGGCAGGGGCGGCCACGCCGTCGAGGTCCGCCTCTACGCCGAGGACGCGGAGTCCGCCTTCCTGCCCGCGACGGGCACGGTCGAGGCGCTCGCCTGGCCGGGCGGCGAGGGCATTCGGGTCGATGCGGGCATCGATCCCGGAGACGAGATCGGCGGCCGGTTCGACCCGATGCTCGCCAAGATCATCGGCCACGGACCCTCCCGGGCGGCGGCGCTCGACCGGTTGCGCGACGCCCTCGACGCGACGACGGTCCTCGGGCTGGTGACCAACCTGCGGTTCCTGCGCTGGCTCGTCCGCCAGCCGGTCGTCGGGGACGGCGAGGTCAGGGTCGACACGCTCGAGCGGATCTGGCCGCCGGGGGACTGGCCCGATCGAGCGGCGATCCCTGACGAGGCGTGGATCGCCGCGGCCCGCGCGCTCGGCGGCCGAGGCTGGGACGACGGCTGGCGCCTCAACGGCCCGCGGCGGCTGAGGCTGGTCGCCGAGGACCTGGCCGCGACGGAGCGGGACGTGGCGATCGAAGCCCCATCGAGTGAACCGGAGCGACCCGACCCCGCCCCGCCAACGGGCGCCCCCGGGCCGACGGCCGTCGTGGCCGACGGCACCGCCTTCGTCGACGTCGGTGGACGGAGCGTCTCGATCACGGTCGCGCCGCCGCCCGACGTCGACCGCGCGGGTCGGGCCGCAGCGGCCCACCACGGGGGCGGAGCGGCCGAGGTGACCGCGCCGATGCCGGGCGCGATCGTGGCCGTCCATCGCCGGCCGGGCGAGTCGGTGGACGCCGGAGATCCGGTCGTGACCCTCGAGGCGATGAAGATGGAGCACGTCGTCCGCGCGCCGATCGGCGGCACCCTGGCCGACCTCGAGGCCGTGTCGGGGGACCAGGTGGCACGCGGGCAGCGTCTCGCCACGATCGAGCCGTAGCGCTACGCTCGCGACGTGAACGCCGCGAACGCCAATCGCCGCACGGCGGGCCGCGGGCAGGCCGGCGAAGCCGCTCCCGCTCCCCTGCCCCGGAGCCGCGCCGAGCTGCTCGCCCTGCACCGTGAGCTGCGGCACCGTCGCGACGCCGCGCCGCTGGGCAGCCGCGAGCGCGCCGAGGCGATGGCCGAGCTCGGTCGCGTCGAGGTCGAGGTCGCCCGCGTCGAGCGGGCGATGGACCCGCCGCTGGTCTGACCGCGGGATCGCCGAGCCCCGCGCCCGTGCCCGATCGCGTCCGGATCTACGAGGTCGGGCCCCGGGACGGGCTCCAGAACGAGGCCCGCCCGATCGGCCTCGAGGCCAAGACCGGCTACGTCGAGCGTCTTCTCGCCGCCGGGCTCCGCGAGATTGAGGCGACGAGCTTCGTCTCGCCGAGGGCCATCCCGCAGCTCGCCGACGCCGACGAGCTGCTGCCGCGGCTGCGGGCCCTGCCCGGTTCGTCCGAGGCGCGCCTCCCGGTCCTCGTGCCGAACGCCCGTGGGATGGCCCGCGCCGAGGCGGCCGGCGCCGACTCGCTCGCGGTCTTCACGGCGGCGACGGACGCCTTCACCCGGCACAACATCGGCATGACCGTCGAGGCATCCCTCGAGGCGTTCGCGCCCGTCCTGGAGCGGGCCGCCGAGCTCGGCTGGTGGCGCCGAGGCTACGTCTCGACGGCCTTCGGCTGCCCCTACACGGGCGCCGTCGACCCGCACGCCGCCGTGGCCGTGGCGGCTCGGCTCCTGGAGCTCGGGGTCGACGAGGTCTGCCTGAGTGACACCATCGGGGTCGGGGTGCCGGCCCAGGTGGCGGCCCTGACCGAGGCCGCGACCGAGGTCGGGATCCGTCTCGACCAGCTCGCCTTCCACTTCCACGACACCCGCGGCACCGCCCTCGCCAACGTCGTCGCCGGGCTCGATGCCGGAGTCCGCTGCTTCGACGCCTCGACAGGCGGCACGGGCGGCTGCCCGTATGCGCCCGGTGCGGCGGGCAACCTCGCGACCGAGGACCTCGTGTACCTGCTCGACGCGAGCGGCTTCGAGCACGGGGTGTCGCTCGAGGGCGTGCTCGACGCGGCGCGGTTCATCACCGCGGTGCTCGGGAAGCCGCTCCTCTCGAAGGTCGGCCAGGCGGGCGGCTGGGACGCCTCGACCGGCGCGCCACTCGGACGCATCGCGTAGCATCCGCGCCACCATGAATGGCGTCGTGCTCGTCCTGAACCAGGACTACGAGCCGCTGAACGTCACGAACCTGCCTCGGGCGTTCCGGCTCGTCTTCGGGCTGAAGGCCGAGGTCCTGGAGTACGACCACCAGGTCATCCACACCGTTCGCGAGGCGTTCCACGCGCCGTCGGTCATCCGGCTCCAGCATCGGGTCAGGCGACCCCGGCCGCGGGTCAAGCTGACCCGCCGCGAGGTCTTCGTCCGGGACCGCCACACCTGCCAGTACTGCGGCCGCCAGGTCGCCGACCTGACGCTCGACCACGTCGTGCCGCGCCACCGCGGCGGCAGTCACACCTGGGACAACCTCGTGGCGGCCTGCAAGGCCTGCAACCATCGCAAGGGCGGCAAGACACCCGACGAGGCCCGGGTGCGACTGCTGCGCCAGCCCTTCGAGCCGCGGAGCGACCTCTATTCCCTGTTCACGCCATACCTGTCGGACGAGCGGAACGGGGCCTGGCGGAACTACCTCTTCCTCGGCCGGAACTAGCGTCGCTCCGGGCGCCTGGCCCGGCGGCCCGCGCCTTGCCCGGCGGCCGGCGCGTCGCCCGGCGACCGGCGACCGCCCGCGGTGGTCGATGCCGACCCGCCCGAGGGCCCGTCGCGGGGGCATCATCAGATCGGCATGGACATCCCGTCGAGCGTCGACGCGCTCCTCGAGCGGCTGTGGGCGCACGGCCACGCCGCCTACGTCGTCGGCGGCTCGCTGCGCGACGCGCTGCTCGGGCGGACGCCGGCGGACTGGGATCTCGCGACCGATGCCCGACCCGACCGCGTCCTCGCGATCTTCCCGGGCTCGATCTACGAGAACCGGTTCGGGACGGTCGCGGTTCGCGAGGGCGACGACGTCCACGAGATCACGACCTTCCGGGTCGATCACGACTACGCCGATTTCAGACGGCCGCACCACGTCGAGTTCGGCGACCGGATCGAGGACGACCTCGCCCGCCGCGACTTCACGATCAACGCGATGGCCTGGGGCGCCGGTCCGGCCGCCGCTGGCAGCGCGGTCGGCGTCGCCCGCCCGACGCCGCGGCTCGTGGACCCGTTCGGCGGGACGGCCGATGCCGAGGCCTCGATCCTCCGGGCGGTCGGCGACCCGGCGGCGCGGTTCGAAGAGGACGCCCTGCGGATGGTCCGCGCCGTTCGGCTGGCGGCGACCCTCGAGTTCCGGGTCGAGGCCGCGACGCTCGCGGCGATCCACAGGAACGCCGGCCTCGCCCGTCACCTGTCCGGCGAGCGCCTGGCGATGGAGCTGGAGCGGCTGCTCGGGGCTCTGCGGCCGTCCCTCGGCCTCCGGCTCCTCGACGACACGGGCCTCCTGGCGGTGATCTCGCCGGAGCTCGCCGCCCAACGCGGCGTGCCACAGAACAAGATCGAGGGCGAGGACCTGTGGGACCACACGGTCCGGACCGTCGACGCCGCACCGCCCGGGCGGCCCGTGGTGCGTCTGGCCGCGCTGGTCCACGACATCGGCAAGCCAGTGACGCTGGACGACGGGCCGTTCCGCGGCCACGAGGTGGTCGGGGCGTCCCTCGCGGTCGGGCTGCTCGAGCGGCTGCGCCTCCCGAAGGCCGTCATCGAGCGGGTCGAGCGCCTCGTCCGGCACCACATGTTCACGTACGAGCCGGACTGGGGCGACGCCGGCGTGCGGCGCTTCATCCGCCGCGTCGGTCGGGCCGAGCTCGAGGACCTGTTCGCCCTCCGGGTCGCCGACAACCTCGGGAGCGGGCTGCCCGCGGATGCCGGCGAGCTCGACGAGCTGCGCCGACGGGTCCACGACCAGCTCGCGGCCGCCGCGGTCCTCGATCGCGGCGGGCTGGCGGTCGATGGCGATGACCTGATCCGTGACCTCGGCATGCCCCAGGGCCCGACGCTCGGCCGGATCCTCGATCGCCTCCTCGAGCGCGTCATCGCCGACCCGTCGATCAACGACCGCCCGACGCTCCTCCTGATCGCCGAGGAGCTGCTCGCCGAGGAGGCGTCCGAATGATCGAGCGCCTGCTCGCCGCTGAGCGCGCGCTCGCGGGGGGCGAGCTCGACCAGGCGGAGCGGATGTTCCGCCAGGTCGCCGACGCCGACGAGCGAAACGCGATCGCGGTCGTCGGGCTCGCGGAGGTGGCGCTGGCGCGCGGTGATGCCCCCGCGGCGCGAGCCCTGGCGACGCGTGCCCTGGCCATCGACCCGGACGACGCGGCCGCCGCTCGCCTGCTCTCTCCCGGCGTGGCGCCTGGGGCGCCCGCGGTGACGCCCGAGCCGGCCGAGGCGCCGGAGACACCGACGACGGCACCCGGCCGCCAGTCCCTCGCCGGCCGCCTGCGGGCCTGGTTCGCGCGACTGCTCGGGCGGCCGGCGTGACGCCCGGCTAGGCTGCCGGCATGCGGGTCCTGGTCACCGGCGGCGCGGGCTACGTCGGCTCGGTGTCCGTCGAGGCGCTCGTCGCCGCGGGCCACCGGGTCGTGGTCCTCGACGATCTCTCGACCGGTCACGACTGGGCGGACCTCGCCGGCGCGCGACTCGTCCGGGGCTCGTATGGCGACGAGGCCTCCGTGACCGGACTCCTCCGCGAGCACGAGATCGAGGCGGTCCTGCACTGCGCCGCCCGATCGCTCGTCGGCGAATCCATCGCGGATCCTGGCCACTACTACCGCGACAACGTGGCCGGCGGGATCGCCCTGCTCGACGCGATGCGCGTGGTCGGCGTGCGGCGCCTCGTCATCTCGTCCACGGCCGCGGTCTACGGCGCCCCGGAGACCACGCCCATCCCCGAGGACGCGCCGCTTCGCCCGATCAACCCCTACGGTGAGACGAAGCGGACGCTCGAGACCGCGGCGGCCTGGTACGGGGCCGCCTACGGCCTCCGGAGCGTGTCGCTGCGGTACTTCAACGTCGCCGGGGCGGACCCCGCGGCGCGGATCGGTCAGGCCTACCGGACGCCGCCGACCCACCTGATCACCCGGGCGCTCAAGACCGCAAAGGGGGAATTCCCGAAGCTCGCCGTCTACGGCACGGACTATCCCACCCCGGACGGCACCTGCGTGCGCGACTACATCCACGTGGACGACCTCGCCGCGGCCCACCTGCTCGCCCTCGACCGTCTGATCTCCGGGGAAACGGCG
>DATEZX010000351.1:0-10755 GCA_035255225.1 Candidatus Limnocylindrales bacterium | reverse complement strand
GGCCGAGCTCCTGATCGTCGAGGGAGACTGGCGCGAGGCCGAGCGGCTGCTCGACCGATCACTGGCCACCGACCCGTCGCGATTGCCCCGCGGGACGCACCTGATCGATCGAGGCCTGCTCCGAGTCCGCTGCGGTCGGGTGGACGACGGCGTGGCGGACCTGCGTCTCGCCCTCGACATCCAGCCACCCATCGACCCGGAGTGGCGAATCGTCGCGCTCGGTGGGCTCGCCGAGGCGGCGCTCCAGGCCTCGGATCCGCGCCGGGCGATCGCCGACGTCGACGAGGGCCTGGAGATCCTCGCCGGTGCGGACGAGGTACCAGGCCGCGCTCACCTGCTGGCCGTGGGCCTTCGCGCCTCCGCGGACCTGGCGGAGCGCGTACGCGCCCGCCGTGAGCCCGAGGACCCAGAAGACGCGACGGCGGCGGCGCGCTATCTCGCCCTGCTCGAGGCGGCCGGCAACGGCACCCTCGTCGCCGGGGCCGGAACCGGCGGGCGCGTGCAGGCGCGCGTCGACTGGGGCCGCGCCGAGGAGTCACGCCGGCGTGGCGCGAACGATCCCGAGGCATGGGACGCCGCCGCAGACGGCCTGGCTCGGTTTGGCGAGCCACACCTTTCCGCCGTATGCCGGTACCGGGCGGCCGAGGCGGCCCTCGCCATCGGGGATCGCGATCGCGCAGCCGATCGCCTCCGCCGCGCCGCTGCCTGGGCCGATCGCGTCGGCGCCGAACCCCTCGCGGCCGAGGTCCGAGCGCTCGCCAGGCGAGCCCGGATCGACCTTGTCCCGCAGCCAGAAGGAGCAGCCGCAGGCTCCCCCGCCCACGGGACGGCTCGCGATGAAGATGTCACCCGGCCGACGGATCCCTACGGCCTGAGCCCTCGGGAGGTCGAGGTCCTCGAGATGCTCCTCGACGGCCGGACGAATCGCGAGATCGGGGCGGCCCTGTTCATCAGCGACAAGACCGCGAGCAGCCATGTCACCCACATCCTCGACAAGCTCGGGGTCACGAGCCGTGGAGCGGCCGCGGCCGTAGCGGCCCGCGCGGGATTCGGGCGCACCGGCTCGCGAGCGGGAACCTAGCGAGGGCAGGCTCGGGAGCAGGCGCTGACGAGCGGGGGCTACCTCGCCTGGCGGCCCATCGCGAAGGCTCGCCACAGGACGAGCAGGCCGATCGCCACGAGGACGAGGCCCCACCAGTCGAGGACGCGGATGGCGTCGCCACCGATGAGGAGCGCACCGCCGACGACGACGAGGATCCCGCCGGGCACGAGAGGCCACCACAGCGAGCGCTGGACGTCGAGGATCTGGCCGAGGACCCAGATCGAGGCGAACCCCAGGCCGAGGCCCAGGACGATGATCCCGCCACTCGAGTCGTTGGTGAGGGCGAACGCCTCCTGCAGGGCGATCCCGGCACCGAGCCCGGTCATGATCCCGCCCGGCACGAGGTAGCCGTAATGGCGGGTCGAGACGAACCCGCCGAGCAGGCCGAGCCCGATGAGCAGGACGATGATCCCGCCGACGTCGACCTTGCCCTCAGTCGCCTGGAGGACGAAGCCTCCGAGACCGATGACGATGAGGATGATCGCGAACACGATCTGATCGCGCGGACCCGACCGCGCCGTGGGCGACACGCCAGCCATGTGTCAGTGCCTCCACTCCCGAGCGTGGGCTCGACCGGTCCGCGGCCGGACCCGGACCAGCCGCCCCGATGCGGTCATGACAGCGGGGCAGCCGATCCGCCACCAGTGCCGGGACGCCCGAAATCCTCGGGCCGAGCCCTCGGCGGGCCGAAGGCCTCTGGCGGAGCGGCGGCCGAACGCCTCAGCATGATCGAGGGCTGGCCAGCCCGAGCGAGGAGGCGTGCCATGGAGCTCGAAGTCAAGGTTCGCACGCGCCCGACGACGATCGTCCTGACGAAGCGACGCCCGGTGCGACTGAGCGAGATCGGGCAGCTCATCGGCCCGTCCCTCGGCGAGGTGTATGGCTACCTCGGCTCCCGGCGCGTCCAGCCGCACGAGCCGCCGTTCGTGATCTACCACGGCGTCCCCGGACCGGATGATGAGCCATTCGAGATCGAGATCTGCGCGCCGATCGAGCACGCGATCGACCCCCCATCGGGCTGGCAGCTCGCCGAGCTCCCCGCCGGGACGTTCGCGAGCACGATCCACGTCGGGCCGTACGACACCCTCGGCCGCGCGTACGACGAGTTCGACGCCTGGCTCTCGAGCCATGGCCACGCCAAGGCCGGGCCACCTCGGGAGGTGTACCTCAGCGAGCCCGCGACGCCGCCAGCGCTCGTCCGCACCGTGATCGAGTATCCGATCGAGCCGACGCCGAGCCTGGCCACGATCGGGCGCTAGAGCCGCGCGATCCAGCGGTCTCTCGCCGCGGGCGGTGGGGCGGGCCCGATCGGCCCGAGGCGACGCCGCGACGCGGCGGCGGCCACAATCGGAGCGAATGGACGACCTCCTCCGGAGCGCTGCGGAGCTCGCCAGCGCGTACCTCGAGACCGTCGACGAGCGGCCCGTCGCGCCGTCGATCGGTCCAGCCGAGCTGCGTGCCCGCCTCGGCCGCTCCCTGCCCGAGCGGGGCATCGATCCGAAGGCCGTCCTCGCCTGGCTCGCCGACGCCGTCGAGCCGGGGATCGTGGCGAGCGCCGGCCCGCGCTACTTCGGCTTCGTCATGGGTGGCAGCCAGCCGGTCGCCGTCGCGGCCGACTGGCTGACCAGCGCCTGGGACCAGAACGCCGGGCTGTTCGTGCGCTCGCCCGCCGCCGCCATCGCGGAAGAGGTCGCCGGGGCGTGGCTCGTCGAGCTGCTCGGCCTGCCGCGCCAGGTGAGCGTCGGGTTCACGAGCGGTGGCACGATGGCGAACTTCACGGCCCTCGCGGCTGCCCGCCATGCGGTCCTTCGCGACGTCGGCTGGGACGTCGAGGCCCGCGGGCTGCGCGGCGCGCCCGAGGTCCATGTCCTCGCGGGGGAGGAGTCCCACGCCACGGCCTACGGCTCGCTCCAGATGTTGGGGCTCGGTCGGGCCCGGGCCACGCGGATCGCGGCGGACGAGCAGGGCCGGATGCGGCCCGCTGCGCTGGGGCAGGCGCTCGGCTCGATCGAGGGCCCGACGATCATCTCGGCCCAGGCCGGCAACGTGAACACCGGCTCGTTCGACCCGCTGCCCGAGATCGGCGACGCCATCGCCGCGCATCGAGCCCGGGGCAACCCGGCGTGGCTCCACGTCGACGGCGCGATCGGGCTGTGGGCCTCGGCCGTGCCGTCGCTCCGCCACCTCACGGCCGGCATCGAGGCTGCCGACTCGTGGACGACCGATGCCCACAAGTGGCTCAACGTGCCGTATGACTCGGGTCTCGTGTTCGTGCGTGACGTCGAGGCCCATCGCGCGGCGATGAGCTTCGGGACCCACGGCGTCGAGCACGTCGAGGGTGGCCGGGACTCCTACGACTTCGTGCCCGAGTCCTCGCGCCGGGCCCGCGGCTTCGTCGTCCTTGCCGCCCTCAAGGCCCTGGGCCGCGCCGGATTGGCCGACCTCATCGAGCGCTGCTGCGGGCTGGCGCGCCGGATGGCGGCTCGGCTGGCGGCCGATCCCGGCGTCGAGATCCTGAATGACGTCGTGCTCAACCAGGTCCTCGCGCGGTTCTCGCCACCAGTGACCTCAAAGGCGTCGAGCGCGAACTTGACGGAGGCCGAGATCGACTCCTTCACGAGCGAGGTGATCCGCCGCGTCCAGGCCTCGGGGACGCTGTGGCTCGGCGGCCGGACGTGGCACGGCAAGGGCGTCATGCGGGTCTCGATCACGAGCTGGAACACGACCGAGGCCGACATCGATCGCTCGGCCGACACGATCCTCCGCTGCCGCGATGAGGCCGCGGCAGCGTGGCGTCGCGGCGCCGGATAGGCGTCGCGCCGGCCAGGCGTCGCGCGGGCTGGCGAGCGCCGGGCCCGCCAGAACGGACGGAGTCCCGCCAGAGCCAGCGGAGGCCCGGCAGGCGGACCGGCACCCTCGGCAGGCGCCCTTCGGCCCTCTCGCGCCGTCCCCGGAGCGACGACCCTCGCGCCATGTCCGTGGCCAGCCCGTCCCAGGCTCTCGAGCCGAGCGCCGGCCGGCTCGTCGACCTCGACCGGGCCCGTCGCGCCCTGGCGGCCGCCCGCCGTGCGGGCCGGTCGAGCCTCCTGGAGCCAGAGGGCCTCGAGCTGCTCGACGCGATCGGCGTCGGCGTCCCGGAGTGGGTCTTCGTCCCGCTCGGCAGCCTGCAGGCGGGCGGCGGCATCGAGCCGCGTGACATCGCCTGGATGCACGGCGATCGCGTCGTGATCAAGGTCGTCGCCGAGGCGATCGCCCACAAGTCCGAGCTCGGCGGCGTGATCGTCGTCCCGCGTGACGTCTCGACCGTGACGGCATCGATGCGGGACATGGTCGATCGGCTCGCCGCGGTCGGTCCGGCAGGCTGCCTGGCCACCGCCTTCGTCGAGCATGACCCCTCGATCGCCGGGGAGCTCCTCGTGGCGCTGCGCTGGACGGCCGACTTCGGCCCGATCGTCGCGGTTGGGGCGGGCGGGGTCCATGCCGAGCGCCTGGCAGGCAGCTTCCGTCCCGGCGCCGCGCTCGCGCTCGTCCCGAGCGACGTCACCGATGCCGGCGAGATCGAGGCCGCGCTTCGGGCCGCCGCGGTCGTCCGTCTCGCGACGGAGCCCCAGCGAGGTCGGCCGCCCGTCCTGCCGATGGCGGCCCTGGTCGACGTGGTCGAGCGGCTCCTGGCCCTCGGGCGAGCCTCCGTTCCCGGCGAGCTCCTCGAGCTCGAGGTCAACCCAATGGCCGTTGCGCACGACCGGCTCGTGGCCCTCGACGTCCTCGCCCGGCTCGGCGACGGCGAGGGATCGGCGGCCGCTCCTCGCCGCAGCCCGTCACGGACGCGCATCGACCGCCTGCTGAGGCCCGGCTCGATCGCCATCGTCGGCGTGTCGAGCGGCCAGAACATCGGCCGGACGATCCTTCGCAACACCCTGCGAGACGGGTTCGAGCCCGGGGCCATCACGATCATCAAGCCCGGCGCGGCCGAGATCGACGGCTGTCGCTGCGTGCCGGACCTCGGCTCGCTGCCCGGCAAGGTCGACCTGCTGATCGTCGCCGTGTCCGCCGCCGCGGCAGCGGAGCTGATCCCGGACGTCATCGAGCGCGACCTGGCCGAGTCGATCATCGTCATTCCCGGCGGCCTCGACGAGACCGCAGGCGGAGCCGGCCATGCTCGCCGGATCCGCGACGCGCTGGCTCGGGCTCGCGAGCGCCCGGACGGCGGGCCGGTGCTCAACGGCGGCAACTGCATGGGCATCCGCTCGCGCCCGGGCCGCTACGACACCCTGTTCGTGCCCGAGGCCAAGCTGGCCGGCCCGGGTGGCCGACCGGTGGCCCTCGGGATCGTGGCCCAGAGCGGCGCCTTCGCGATCAGCCGGCTGAGTCGCCTCGAGGGCCTCGATCCGCGCTACGTCATCACCGTGGGCAACCAGACGGACCTGACCGTCGGCGATCACCTCGAGCACCTGGCGACCGACGAGGCGATCCGCGTGTTCGGCGTCTACGTCGAGGGCTTCGCGGCGCTCGACGGACTGCGCTTCCTGAGCGCGGCCCGAGCGATCCGCGCCCGAGGCGGCACGGTCGTCCTGTATCGCGCCGGGCGAACGGCTGCGGGTGCGCGGGCGAGCGCCAGCCATACCGCGGCGATCGCCGGCGACGCGCTCGTGACGACCACCCTGGCGCGCGAGGCCGGGGTCCTCGTCGCCGAGACGCTCGAGGACTTCGACGACCTGCTGGGAGCGCTGATCCGTCTCGACGGCCGCCCCGTCAGGGGCCGCCGCGTCGGCGCGGTGACGAACGCCGGCTTCGAGTGCGTCGCGATCGCCGACGTCCCCGGTTCGTTGGAAGTCGCGACGCTCGACCCCGCAACGACGGGGCGCCTCGAGACGATCATCCGCGATCATGGCCTCGCCGGCGTCGTCGACGTCCACAACCCGTTCGACCTGACGCCGATGGCCGACGACGCGACGTACGTCGAAATTGCCGAAGCGATCCTCGCCAGCCCATCGGTCGACCTCGGGCTGGTCGGCAACGTCCCATTCACCCAGACGATCCGGACGCTGCCCGCCGAGGACTTCGCCGGTGACGGCTCGGTCGCGAGCCGCCTGATCGAGCTGTGGCGGCGGACGACCAAGCCGTGGGTCGCGGTCGTCGATGCCGGGCCGCGCTACGACCCGTTGGCACACCACCTCGAGGCGGCCGGGATCCCGGTGTTCCGGACGGCCGATGCGGCGATGCGGACGCTGGCGGTCGTCGCCGGTGTCGGCGAGCCGCGTTGACCCGCGGGGGGCGCGTCCGGCCTACGGCAGGATCACGTTCGCGGGAACAGGCTCATGGCCATCCGGGTCCGAGAGCGAACCCGCGGCGGCACTCGCGCGATCGGTGACGCCGTACTGCCACACGATCTTCAGCGTCCGCGTGTCGAGCACGACGAGTCGGTTCCGATCATCGTCATTGATCGAGACGAGGCCGTTCCCGAGGGGGATGGCCAGGCTCGGATGGTTGAGGCGACCCGGCCCGGACGTTGGCGCGTAGCGCCAGACGAGCGTCCCGCCAGGAGTCACGCACACGACCGCGCCCGGGTTCGTGAACCCGGCGACGATGACGTTTCCGCTGCTGTCCAGCTGGGCATCCGACGGATAGACGATCGGGACATGGATGTCCCACACGACCTGACCGGTGGCCGACAGGCGCTCGACACGAGCGCCGTGGATCTGGGTCACCAGGAGGCCCCCGTCAGGAAGTGGGGTGTCCCCGTTCGGGTAACCGTACGTGACCGGTGCGTCAGTCCGACAGACGCCGGTCTTGCCCCACTGCCGGACGATGCGCTTGTCGGGGGCGATCTGGAGGATCCGGCAGTTGTTGATGTCCGCCACGACGATGTCGCCGTTCGGCAGGCCGTACGCGTCGTCTGGGGTGTTCAGGTAGCCGGGCGCCGAGCCCTTGACACCGAGGTGGCCGTATGACCAGACGACCTTCCGCGTCGCGACGTCGATGCGGTAGATGACGTGCCGGCCTTCGTCGTTGGCCGTGATCGACTTCCCGTCGGGCGTGAAGAACGCATCGTCGGCGTTGAACGGGGTGGGGCGAGGGAAGCTTCCCGCGACCGGGAACTGCCAGACGATCCGCCCCGCCGAATTGAGGACGATCAGCCTCCCGTTTCCGCGATCAGCGATCAACACCCCGTTCGGATACGGGTTGGACGCCGACGGGACGAGCGCCGTGGGCTCCGGCGTCACGATCGGGGTCGGCGGAATCGGGCTGCCACTGGGCGCCAGGCTCGGAGTCGGGCCCGCGGTCGCCTCCACCCCGGTCGGGGTCGGCGTTCCGGGCCCAGGGTTGCCGGTCGCGGGATTCGTGACCGCGGGTGAGCACGAAGCCAGCACGAGGGCAGCGCACGCGACGACCGCGAGCCGGGCACGCTTGCCGGGCTGCCGGGCGGACTCGTCGGCAACCCGATGTGGCGGACACTCGTTCGAATACCGAGTCATCTCGATGCCTCGAGAGGCGATCCTGCAAAGGCCGACAGGCGGGCGGGCCGCGCTGCGGGGCCGCCTCGTAGCGTAGGACGGGGCAGCGTTCGGGTTCGACCTGAACCCTGGCCGTCCCTGCGTCGGGCCCCGGCGGCTGAGGCTCGGCCGCCCGGCGGCCGGCTCGGGGCTGGCTAGCGCAGGACGAGGAAGGCGTCGAGGTCGACCTGCGGCCGGCCGCCGGTGCCGGCGACGACGAGCCGGATGGTGTGGCTGGCCGAGCTCGACCAGGTCCGCGTCCAGACGACCTGGCGGTAGGCGGTCGTCGCGCTGTACAGGTCGATCGAGCCGACGTAGACCCCATCGAGGTAGATCCAGGCCCGGCCGCGGGTGGGCGCCCGCGAGGAGACGAGCGCGATCGCGTGGCCGGTGAAGGCGAACGAGGCCCTCGCCCCGGTCGTCGCCGCGTAGTGGACCGCGCCACCACTGAAGACCGACGAGCTCGCGGTCCGCCAGCCGGCGCCGTAGGCGACGTAGCCGCTGTTGTCCTGGCGGACGAGGGTCGAGGTCGTCGCGCCGGCCCGCCAGGCGCCGGTGTTGCCCGCCCGATCGTGGGCCCGGACCTCGAAGCGGTAGGTGTGGCCGGCCGCCAGGGCGACGCTGAGCGCGGGGCTCGCGAGGCCGGTGGCGATGACGGCGAAGGCCAGGCCGTCGAGGCTCCGGGCGACGTCGTAGCTCGCGACCCCCGCCCCACCGGCGTCGGCGCCGGTCCAGCTCACCGCGCCCGCGGCCGGGCTGCCGTTGTAGGTGAGCCCGGTCCGGAGCGCCGTCAGCGGCGTCGAGGTCGTCGGGGCCGTCCGGTCGATGATGACGGTCACGGACGTGCCCGTGTTCGGGTTGCCGGCGGCGTCGGTCACGGCGCCGTCCGGGATCGTCAGTGTCAGGGTGCCGTTGGCGGGACTGGCGGCTTGGACGCTCAACGAGTAATTGGCGCCCGAGCCGATGATCACCGGCTGGCCGAACGACCATGGCGTGGCGGCGTTCGAGGTCCCGCCGATCGCGATCTTCCCGAGCCCCATGCCGAGCACCGGCTCGCTGAACGTAACGGTCGCGTCGAGGAACGTGCCGCTCAGGAAGGCCGTGTGGGGCGTCAGGTAGATCACGACCGTCGGCGCCGTCGTGTCCGTGGCGGACGTGGCGGTCGCCTCGGCCGGGTCGACTGGGCCGGCGTTGCCCGCCAGGTCGGTCACGCCGCCGGCCGCGAGCGTCACGATGACCGTGCCATCGGTCGGCTTGTCTGAGTGGACCGTCACCGTGTATGACGCGCCGACGCCGGTGACGCCGGTGACCGCCCAGCCCTTGGATGTGCCCGACACCGCGAGATCGTCGGCGGTGAGGTCGGTGATCGGCTCGTTGAACGTCAAGCCGAAGGTCATCGTCGAGCCCCCGGTCGGACTCAGCAACGGTACGAGCCTGGCAGTCGGCGGGTCGCTGTCGAGCTTGTGGGCCGCGATCTCGGCAGCCACCTGCTGCCGGAGTGTGGGGAAGGTTGGGTAGAAGGCGTCGCCCGGGCAGGCCGTGACGCCCACGTTCCGATGACCGGAGATGTTGTTCAGGTACTTGGACGTTCCATTCTCGGGATTGACGTACGTCGACGCGCCGAGCGGATCGAGAGCGTGGCGCGAGGCCTCCCAGGCCAACATGTTCACCAGGGCGGAGCGCTCGGCTGCCGGGGGCTGGACGGTCTGGAAGTTGCCCAGGAGGGCGATCCCCACCGTCCCGGCGTTGTAGTTGGTGGCATGCGCGCCCCTGACCGGGTTGCCGGCAAGGTCCTCCCCGGTGATCTGCTCGCCGGGGGCGTAGGCACGGCTGTACTGGCCCTCGTACACGTGGCCCTGGGCGTCGATGAGGAAGTTGTAGCCGATGTCGCCCCAGTCACGGAGGATCGCGTGGTCGTAGTAGATGGCCCGGATGGTCGCGGCCGGGTTGGTGTCGTTGTTCTTGCCCGCGGTGTGATGGACGACCAGCTTCTGGAGCGGGTAGTAGCTGGCCGGGAACTTCAGGTGGCCGCCCGAGTCGAAGCGATAGCCCTCGTTGGCACCCCAGCCGGCGCGGCTGATGATCGTCGGCGCCCCCACGGAGGCATTCGCGACCCCGATCCCTGACGCGGCCACGGCCGCGTCGGCGGCCTGCTGGAGCGGCGTGCCGAGGGTGTCGAGGGCGACCACCGTCAGCTGGGCGATCGGTCGATCCGAGGTGACGCGGATCGCGGTCGCGCCGTCGGCGATCAGCACCTGGCCGAACGTCTCGTCCGGCGCGACGGCTGGGCCGTTGCCGCCGTCGGCGGTGTCGTCGTCGATGTCGACCGGCTCGGCGTCCCCGTAGCTCCCGTCGGCGGCCCGGAACGCGACGCTGACCTGCGCGTGGGGATTGCCCCTCCAGTGGAGGACGACGTGCGACGCCGAGATCGGCAGCTCGACGTCGGTCGATCGCCCGGCGGCGACGGATGCGTGGACCTCCCTGGCGACCGTCGAGACGGGGCCGCGAGCGAGGGTCGCGACGGCGGGCCCCGCGACGAACGCGAGGCCGGTCAGGAGGCAGGCGGTCGCGAGGATCGCGAGTGCGCGACGTGGCATCGGATGTCCCATGGCGGATCCCCCGTGCCCTTCCCGGGCCTGCGCGCAGGGTAGCCGACGACCGGCGCCCGGTCGACCGGACTCTTCACACAGGGCGATCGGTACGATTCGGCCATGCTCGAGCCGGCTCCGCCTCCCCTCGCCCGGGGCTGCGTCGCGCTGATCCCGGCACACAACGAGGCGCCGCGGATCGGCGTCGTCGTCGCCGGCACGTCGGCCCACCTCCCGGTGGTCGTCGTAGACGACGGCTCGTCCGACGCGACCGCCGCCGTCGCTCGAGCGTCCGGCGCGACGGTCCTGGAGCAGCGACCGAACCAGGGCAAGGGTGCCGCGCTGCGAGCCGGCTTCCGGCACGCGCTGGAGGCCGGGTTCGATGCGGCCGTGACGCTCGACGGCGACGGCCAGCACGATCCAGCCGAGATCCCGAAGTTCCTCGGCCCGCTGGCCGGGGAGGCCGGCGGCGTCGAGCTCGTGATCGGGGAACGGTCCTTCGGCGCGATGCCGCTCGTCCGGCGCCTCTCGAACGCCACCGGCACGCTCCTCCTGTCGGCGGCTCTCGGGC
>DATEZX010000350.1:0-23895 GCA_035255225.1 Candidatus Limnocylindrales bacterium | reverse complement strand
GAGCCGGACGGCTCGGGCCAGCTGCTGGGCATCCTGCTCACGACCGCCCTGCCCATCATCGTCATCGGCGCCATCCTCTTCTTCATGCTGCGCCAGGCGCAGGGCACCAACAACCAGGCCATGAGCTTCGGCAAGAGCCGCGCCCGGATGTTCCTGGGCAACAAGACGGTCGTCACCTTCGCCGACGTGGCCGGTGTGGACGAGGCCAAGACGGAGCTCCAGGAAGTCGTCGAGTTCCTGAAGTACCCCGAGAAGTTCAACACCCTCGGCGCGCGCATCCCGCGTGGCGTCCTGCTCGTCGGCCCGCCCGGTACCGGCAAGACGCTCATGGCCCGGGCGGTCGCTGGCGAGGCGGGGGTGCCGTTCTTCAGCATCTCCGGCTCGGAGTTCGTCGAGATGTTCGTCGGCGTCGGCGCGAGCCGCGTCCGCGACCTGTTCGACCAGGCCAAGCGCAACAGCCCGTGCATCGTCTTCGTGGACGAGATCGACGCCGTCGGGCGCCAGCGCGGCGCCGGCCTGGGCGGCAGCCACGACGAGCGGGAGCAGACCCTCAACCAGATCCTCGTCGAGATGGACGGCTTCGACACGAACACCAACGTCATCGTGGTCGCCGCCACGAACCGGCCCGACGTCCTCGACCCGGCGCTCCTGCGGCCCGGCCGCTTCGACCGTCAGGTCATCCTCGACCGGCCCGACATGAGGGGCCGGACCGCGATCCTCAAGGTCCATGCCAAGGGCAAGCCGCTCGACAAGAACGTCACGATCGACGACCTCGCGCGGCAGTCGCCCGGCTTCTCTGGCGCCGACCTGGCAAACCTCATGAACGAGGCTGCGATCCTCGCGGCGCGCCGGAACCGCAAGACCATCGCGATGAACGACTTCGAGGAGGCGCTCGAACGGATCGTCGCCGGCCCGGAGCGCAAGAGCCGGGTCATCTCCGACGCCGAGAAGCTGATCATCGCGTTCCACGAGGGCGGTCACGCCGTCGTGCAGCGGATCCTCCCGAAGTGCGACCCGGTCAACAAGGTCACGATCATCAGCCGTGGCATGGCCCTCGGCTACACGATGGCCCTCCCGACCGAGGACCGCTACCTGCAGTCCAAGTCGGAGTTCGAGGACAAGATCGCCGGCCTGCTCGGCGGCAACGTCTCTGAGCGGCTCGTCTTCGGCGACACGACGACCGGTTCGAGCAACGACATCGAGAAGGCGACTGACCTGGCCCGCCGGATGGTCACCGAGTTCGGGATGAGCGATCGGCTCGGCCCGCTGTCATTCGGCAAGCGCGACGAGCTCGTGTTCCTCGGTCGCGAGATCGGCGAGCAGCGGAACTACTCCGACGAGATCGCGAAGACGATCGACGAGGAGATCCGCCAGATCATCGATCGGGCCTACGAGCGGGCGACCCAGGTCCTCGAAACCCATCGCGACCGGCTCGAGGCCCTCGCCCAGAAGCTCATCGCCGAGGAGACCGTCGACGGCGAGGCCTTCGAGTCGCTGTTCAGCGACCTGCCACCGAAGGAGGATCTCCACGGCCCGCCCGCGCGGCGCCACGAGCCGCCGGTCGCCGAGGAGCCCGCGGGTCACGGCACGAAGCCCGAGCCGCAGCCCAAGCCGAAGTCGTCCCCGGCACCGCACCCGGCCTGACGTCGACGGCGGGGGAGCGATGACCGACGCGACGCTCGCGACGCCCGCCGGTCGGGCTGCGCTCATCGACCCTGCCCTCGAGGCCCACCTCGAGGCGACCCGCGACGCCCGCCACGCCTCGTACCTGGAGCTGCTCCGGATCCCGTCGATCTCGACGCTCCCGGAGCACGCCCCGGACTGCCGCCGCGCGGCCGAGTGGATCGCCGCGGAGCTGGAGCGGATCGGCCTCGACCACGTCGAGGTTGCGCCGACCGGCGGCCACCCGGTCGTCTACGCCGACTGGCTCCACGCGCCCGGGGCGCCGACGGTCCTCGTCTACTGCCACTACGACGTCCAGCCGGTCGACCCGATCGAGGAGTGGGAGACCGCGCCCTTCGAGCCGTTCATCCGCGACGGCCAGGTCGTCGGGCGAGGGTCGGCCGACGACAAGGGCCAGCTCCACATGCACCTCCGGGCCTTCGAGGCGCTGCTCACGACCCGTGGCCGGCTGCCGCTCAACATCAAGGTCGTGTTCGAGGGCGAGGAGGAGGCCAGCTCGGAGAACCTCGAGGCCTGGCTGAAGGCGAACGCCGACCGCCTCGCGTGCGACGGCGTCATCATCAGCGACACCGGCTTCTTCGAGGGCAACCGGCCCGCCCTGTGCGTCGGCCTGCGCGGACTGGTCTACACCCAGATCGACGTCACCGGGCCGGCCCAGGACATGCATTCCGGCGGCTTCGGCGGCCTGATCGAGAACCCGGCCAACGCGCTGGCCCGGATCATCGCCGAGCTGAAGGACCGCCACGGGGTCGTCCTGGTCCCGGGCTTCTATGACGACGTCGTCAAGCTGACCGCAGTCGAGCGGCGTGAGCTCGCGGCGATGGCCTACGACGACGAGGCGGTGCGCCAGCACTGCGACGTGCCGGTCCTCGTCGGCGAGGCGGGCTACGAGCCCCTGGAGCGGCTCGGCTACCGGCCGACGCTTGACGTCAACGGCCTGTGGGCCGGCTTCCAGGGCCAGGGCTCGAAGACGATCATCCCGGCCCAGGCCCACGCCAAGGTCAGCTGCCGGCTCGTGCCGAACCAGGACCCCGACACGATCTTCGAGCGGTTCCAGGCCTACGTCCACGAGGTCGCGCCGCCGGGCGTGACCGTGACCGTCCGGAAGATCAGCTCGGGCCGGCCGCTCGCGGTGTCCGTCGAGGAGCCGCTCGCGGCGGCCGCCCTCGCGGCGCTCGAGGCGACGTTCGGCGCCAGGCCGTACCTCATTCGCGACGGCGGCTCGATCCCCGTCGCCGAGATGTTCACCACGCTGCTCGGGAGGGCCCCGGTGATGCTTGGCTTCACGAATCCCGACGACCACGCGCACTCGCCCAACGAGTTCCTGCGCCTGGCCAACTACGAGACCGGGATCAGGACCATCTGCTGGTTGTGGGACTCCCTGCCGGAGCGAATGCGATGACCGAGCCGACCGCCGGCGGCGCCGCCCGCCGAACCACTCGCCAGACCGCGACGACCGAGCCACCGAAGGGCGCCCCCGACGGCGATCCGACCGGCGCGCCACCCGCCCGGCCCTCGAAGCCATGGCACCTCGAGACGGGCCGCGGCGCAATGGCGCCGCGCTCCGCGGTCGATGTCCTGATCGAGGTCAACGACCGCGTCACGAGCGGCCAGCTCGGCGAGTACGAGCCGATCCCGCTCGGCATGGTCCCGATCGACCGGACGATCGGCGGCGGGATCAAGCCCGGCGAGCTCCTCCTCATCGGCGGGGCCCAGGGGACCGGCAAGACGACGATGGCCCTCCAGATGGCGCGCAACATCGCCGTGGCCGGCCAGGCGTTCGTGCTGTACCTGTGCTTCGAGCACGACGAGGCGGACCTGCTCAACCGGCTGATCGCGATGGAGTCGGTCCTGCCCCACCTGCCCCACCGGTCCGGCGGCATCCGGATCCAGGAGGTCCGGCGCGAGCTGCTCGGCCGCTCGCTGTCGGAGGCCGGCCAGGTCGGCGCCGAGGTGGCCCCACGGCACGACCTCGCCGACAACGCCAAGCTGCGGCCGGCGCTCGGTCGTGTCGCCCGCTACGGCCCGAACCTGTTCTTCCTGCGGGGCTCGGCGACCGCCTCGACGGTCGACAACATCCGCGAGCTGGTCCGGCTGCACCGCGATCGCAACCCCGACCAGCGCCTGGTCGTCATCGTCGACTACCTCCAGAAGGTGCCCCAGATCCCGGAGCCGACGAACGAGGCCGAGAAGGTCACCTTCGTCGTGAACGGCCTCAAGGACATCGCCCTGTCCGAGCGCGTGCCGGTCATCGCGATCGTGGCCGCCGACAAGGAGGGCCTCAAGGCGGCCCGCCTCCGCAACTACCACCTGCGCGGCTCGTCAGCCATCAACTACGAGGCCGACATCATCCTGATCATGAACGAGAAGTATCAGATCGTCGCGAAGGTCAACATCGAGTTCAACCCGTACCAGGCCCAGCGGTTCCGCGACTGGATCATCCTGACCGTCGAGAAGAACCGCTCCGGCCTCGACAACATCGACCTCGAGTACGAGAAGCTGTTCGAGTTCAGCTGCTTCGACCCGAACGGCCGGCCCGTCCAGGAGAAGCTCATCGAGGAGCGCCTCTACAACGACTAGCCGGCGTCGCGGCGGCGACGAGCCGGCCCGGGCCCTCGAACCGGGAGCGCGGTATCGTCACGCTCGATGACCACCCCGGCGCGAGCGTTTCCGGACGTCGTCGAGATCGTCGTCGAGATTCCGCGAGGCTCGCGCAACAAGTACGAGTTCGACGAGGCCGCGGAGGTCTTTCGGCTCGATCGCGTCCTCTCGTCGGCCGTCTTCTACAACTTCGACTACGGCTTCATCGAGGACACCCGCGCCGACGACGGCGACCACACCGATGCGCTCCTCGTCATCGACGAGCCGACGTTCCCGGGCTGCCACGTCTGGGCCCGCCCCGTCGGGGTCCTCGAGATGCGGGACGACAAGGGCGCCGACTACAAGGTCCTGTGCGTCGCCGAGGGCGATCCGAACCAGGCCCACGTCGAGGTCCTCGAGGACATGCGGCCGCACCGACTCGTCGAGATCGAGCACTTCTTCGAGACCTACAAGCTCCTCGAGGACAAGACCGTCGAGGTCCGGGGCTGGCGCAGCCGCGACCGGGCTCGCGAGATCCTCGAGGCCGACCGCGCGACGTGGCAGCGTGAGCAGGCTGCTCGCGAGGAACAGGCCGCGCGCGAGGAACAGGCCGCGCGCCGCGATCAGGGCGCGGGCCCCGCCCCCGGATGAGCCACGGGCGGCGCTCCTACATCCCGCCGCCCCCCGAGGACCCGGCGCGACCGCGGCTGTTCTTCGCCGTGCCGTTGCCCGACGACGTTCGGGAGGCGATCCGCCCCGTTCGCGATGCCGTTCAGGCCGGGGTCGGAGACGGCCACGCGCGGATTCGCTGGGTCCGGATCGAGAGCCTCCACCTGACGCTGCGATTCCTCGGACCGACGCCCCTCGACGAGGCGCCGGCCCTGGGGCGCGCCGCCGAGCAGGCCGCGGCCAGAGTGCGGCCGTTCGCGGTGACCATCGGTGGGTCGGGCGCGTTCCCGCCCGGCAGCCGGCCGCGGACCCTGTGGCTCGGCCTCAGGTCCGGCGCCGACGGCCTGGCCCGGCTCGCCGCGGCCCTCGACGACGTGCTCCCGCCTGGTGGCCACGACGAGCGGGGCCACGGCGATGGCGGCCCGGGCGAGGCCCGGACGTTCACGCCCCACCTGACGATCGCCCGGACCGACGGGCTCCGGCTCGCCGACGAGGCGGCTCGCGCCCTCGACGCCGCGGCACGGGGTCGCGAATGGTCGTTCGTGGCCGACCACATGGTCCTGTTCCGGAGCCATCTCGGGGGCGGCCCGGCATGGTACGAGCCGCTCGTCCAGGTCCCGCTGGGCTAGGATCGCGGCGCGATGCCCACGGTCGTCTGTCGCACGTGCGGACGCGTCATGTACACGACCGCACCCCTGGGCGAGCTGTTTGCCGAGGAGCGTCGCTGCCCGCGCTGCGGAGCCTTCCTCGAGGTCGAGCGGCGCGAGGGCAGCCGTCGCCTGCACAACCGGCGACAGGAGGCGGCCGATGACCCGGGATCACCGGCGGGGATCGAGCGCCGGGTCGTCGACCGGCGCCACGCCCGGCGCCGCAAGGGCGACCGTGGGTCCGGCTCCGGCTGAGCCGCGGCGGATCGCGTTCCTCGGCCTCGGGCTCATCGGCGGCTCGCTGGCGATGGCCATCCGCGCCGCCTTCCGGGCAGACGACCGCGACACCCCGCCGCCGGCGCCCGAGCTCGTCGCCTGGACGCCATCGGGCCGCGGACCGCGGATCGCTCGCGAGCGTGGCATCGTCGACGTGGCCGCCGCGTCCGCGCCCGAGGCGATCGAGGGCAGCGACGTCCTCGTGCTCGCCGGCCCGCCGCTCGCGACGCTCGACCACCTGGAGATGCTGGCCGGCCCGTGGCGTGGCGCGCTCGACGGCGATGCGATCGTGACCGACGTCGCGAGCTCGAAGGCCGCGGTCGTGGGCCGAGCGGACGAGCTGGGCCTGCGCTTCGTCGGTGGCCATCCGATGGCCGGCCGCGAAGTCGTCGGCCTCGAGGCGGGGAGCGCGGCGCTGTTCGTCGGCCGGCCGTGGGTGGTCGTGCCCGGCCGCGCCGCGGCGGCGGCCGACACGGCCGCGATCGAGCGACTCGTGGCCCGGGTTGGCGCGACGCCGGTCCGGATGGCGGCCGAGGCGCATGACGCCGCCGTCGCGGCGATCAGCCACCTCCCGCTCGTCGTCGCCGCGGCGCTCGCCGAGGCCGTGACGAGCGGCGACGACTGGCCGGTGGCGCGCGCGCTCGCGGCGACCGGCTGGCGCGACATGACCCGGCTCGCCCGCGGTGATCCCGACATGGGAGCCGGCATCGTGGCGACCAACGCCGAGGCCATCGCCGAGCGCCTCGTCGCGCTGCGGTCGGCGCTCGATGCCTGGCTGGCCGCGCTCCGCCCAGCCGGCGGCGGCGGCCCGGACGCCGACGCGGTGCGCCGCCGGCTCGCCGCCGCTCGAGCCGCCCTGGGTGACCCGACCCCCGGACCGGGGCCATGACGACCGGCGAGCGGGTCCTCGTCGTCCCGCGGGCGAGCCTGATGGGCGATCCTGGCTGGCGCGGCGTCACGACCGCTGGCCTCGCCGGCTTCGAGGCCCTCGTCGCCCGGGAGGGTCGCTTCGAGGATCGGGCGACGATGGAGACCGACCGGCGCTGGAAGCAGGTCATCCCATACCTGGTCCTGCGGGATCGCCGGCGCTACTTCCTCATGCGCCGGACGCGGGCCGGCGGCGACGCGCGGCTCCACGATCGCTGGACGATCGGGGTCGGAGGGCACCTCAACCCGGGCGACGGCGATCTCGCCGGTGGCCTTCGGCGGGAGTGGGCGGAGGAGATCGAGGCGGGGTTCGTGCCGGAGTTCGAGCTCGTTGGCCTCCTCAACGACGACACCGGCGACGTCGGCAGCGTGCACGTCGGCGCGGTCTACGTGGCCGACGCCGGCGGCCGTCGGGTGGCGATCCGTGAGACCGACAAGCTCGAAGGCCGCTTCGCCGAGGCCGGCGAGGTCGGGCGCGTCGTGGACGAGATGGAGAGCTGGAGCGCGCTCGTGTTCGAGCACCTCGAGGCGGGCACCCGCCGCACGCGCGGGTGAGACAATCCGCGGGGAGGTCTCCCATCGCCACCGCGCCGCGCTCCCGCCAGACGTCGCCGATCCCGATCCGGCTCCTCGCCGCCTCGCTCGCCGCGGCGTGGCTGCTCATCGCGCCGGCGGTCAATGGGGCCGGCAAGACGGTCGTGCTGCTGACCGCGACCGGGATCGTCGACAGCGTCATGGCCGGCTATGTCGGGGACGGGATCGCCCGGGCGGAACGCGACGGTGCCGCCGCGGTCGTCATCGAGATCGACACGCCCGGCGGCAGCCTCGACGCGATGTCGCAGATCTACAAGGCCGAGCTGAACGCGACCGTGCCGGTCATCACTTGGGTCGCGCCGAGCGGCGCTCGGGCGGCCAGCGCCGGGACGTTCATCACGCTCGCCGGCAATCTCGCCTACATGGCCCCGGCCACGAACATCGGGGCGGCGTCGCCCGTCGACTCGAGCGGCAACGACATCACCGGCACCGAGGGCCAGAAGGTCAAGAACGACGCCATCGCCGCGATCTCGAGCATCGCCGAGCGGCGGGGCCGGAACGTCGACTGGGCGAAGTCGACCGTCGAGAGCGCCGTCTCCTCGCCCGCCAGCGAGGCCGTTCGCGTCGGAGCGGTGAATGGCATCGCCGCCTCGATCGACGACGTCCTCGCGGCCGCGAGCGGTCAGCAGGTCACCCTCGGCGACGGCAGCGTCGTCACGCTCGACCTGCAGGGCGCCACGGTCGCCGCCTCGAACCTCAACGTCTTCCAGGGGTTCCTTCATCTGCTGTCGGACCCCAACATCGCGTTCATCCTGTTCACCGTCGGCTTCTACGGCCTCATCTTCGAGGTCATCCACCCGAACTTCGCGACCGGGACGATCGGGGCCCTGTCGATCATCCTGGCGCTCATCGGCTTCGGGAGCCTGCCGCTCAACGTCGGCGGCCTGCTGCTGCTCGTCCTGGGCCTCGCGCTCATCGTCCTCGAGCTCCATGTCGTCAGCCATGGCGTCCTGACGGTCGCGGGCGTCGCCTGCTTCGTGCTGGGCGCCTCCGCCCTGTACTCGGTCCCGGCCTCACCCAGCGAGGGCGACTTCTCGGTCGCCCTGCCGCTCATCGCGACGATGGCCATCACGTCGGTCCTGTTCCTCGCCGTCGCGCTCGGCACGGTCCTGGGCTACCGTCGGCGGCTGGCCCTCCGGCCCGTGCCCTACGGGGCGGGCAGCGGCCCGTCGCTCCCGAGCGGGACGACCGGCGAGGTGCGGTCGCCGCTCCATCCCGGCGGCACGGTCTACGCGGCCGGCCAGGAGTGGAGCGCCCGGACCGCCGAGGAGGCGCCGCCCGGTGGCGCGGCCGTCCCGCGCGGCACGCCGGTGACGGTCGTGGGTCAAGAGGGTCTTACTCTCATCGTCAGACCGGACGGCTCGGCCGGACCGGCCGCCTAGGAGGTCGAGGGAACGCCCATGGATCCGATCCTGCTGTCGGTCGTCGTCTTCATCGCGGCCGTCCTGCTGTTGCTGCTGTACACCGCGGTCAAGATCGTCAACCAGTACGAGCGGCTGCTCGTCTTCACCCTCGGCCGGACGAGCGAGACCGACGTCAAGGGCCCCGGCTGGGTCATCCTCGTGCCGTTCGTCCAGCGCGGCGTCCGGGTCGACCTCCGGGAGCGATTCATCGAGGTCCCCAGCCAGACGACGATCACGAAGGACAACGCCCCGATCAACATCGACTTCCTGATCTACTGGCGGATCATCGAGCCGTACAAGAGCGTCGTCGAGGTCCAGTTCTTCGAGGGCGCGCTTCAGAACATCGCGACCACGACTCTCCGGGCGGTCATCGGCGACATCCTTCTCGACGACGTCCTGTCCCGGCGCGAGCAGATCAACGAGGTCCTCCGGACCAAGATGGACGAGGTGACCGAGCGCTGGGGCGGCAAGGTCACGACCGTCGAGATCCGCGAGATCCTGCCGCCACGCGACGTCCAGGACGCGATGAACCGCCAGCTGTCGGCCGAGCGGACGCGGCGCGCGGTCATCACCGAGTCCGAGGGCACCCGGCAGGCCGCGATCAACGTCGCCGAGGGCCAGAAGCAGTCCGAGATCCTCAAGGCCGAGGGGGACCGCCAGGCGGCGATCCTGCGGGCCGAGGGCTTCAGCCAGGCCCTGCAGCAGATCTTCTCGGCGGCCAAGGGCATCGACCAGAAGACGATGGCCCTCCAGTACCTCGAGGCCCTCAAGGCCCTCGGGGCCAGCCCGGCCACGAAGTTCATCATCCCGACCGAGTTCACCCGTCTCGTCGAGCCGATCACCGGCTATGTCGAGCGCGGCATGCGGGCCGAGTCGGAGTCCAAGGGCTGAGCGTCGCCGCTCCAAGCCGGTGGCGGCCGGCGCCTCGCGGCGCCGGCCGCTCTCGGTCGCCTGCGCTCGGGCTTGCCAACGCTCCCGTTCCCGACCGATCGCGAGGCCGCGGCCTATACTCCCGGCGGTCGCCTCCCGTGGTCGGGGCTGCTTGAAGGAGGGGGCTTTCCAGCGTGACCAGGGTCCTCGTCGTCGATGACGAAGCGAACGTCCAGCGCCTGCTCCAGTACACCCTGAAGCAGGCCGGCTACACCGTCACGATCGCCGGCGACGGCCAGGAGGCGGTCCGCCTGTGGACCGCCGAGCCACCCGACCTCATCCTCCTCGACGTCAGCCTGCCCAAGCTCGACGGCTATGCCGTCGCCGAGCGGATCCGCGCCCAGGAGGGTGGCGGGGCTCACGTCCCGATCATCATGCTGACCGTCGAGAAGGAGGTCGAGCAGAAGGTCCGGGGCCTCCGCGCCGGCGCCGACGACTACCTCGTCAAGCCCTTCCACCAGGCCGAGCTGCTCGCCCGGATGAAGAGCCTGCTGGCCCGCTTCGGGTCCGCCGGGGGCGCCCTCGCCAAGCCGCCCCTCGGCCGGATGATCGCCTTCTACGGCGCCAAGGGCGGTGTCGGCGCCACGACCGTCGCGATCAACACCGCGATCGCCCTCCACCTCGAGCAGGATCGCAAGGTCGTCCTCGTCGACGGCGTCCTGCAGTTCGGCGACCACCGCGTGTTCCTGGATCTCGGCCCCGACCGCAAGAGCATCGCCGACGCCGTCTCGGCGCCGACGGTCGACGCCGACCTCATGAAGTCGGTCGTCGTCAAGCACGACTCGGGCATCGACCTGCTGCTGGCCCCAGCCTCACCCGAAGAGGGTGATCTTGTTCGCGAGGACCGCCTCGTCGAAGTCCTCGGGATCCTCCGCTCGATCTACGACTACGTCGTCGTCGACGTCGACAAGCGGATCGGCGACCTGACCCTCTCGGTCCTCGACCACGCCGACGAGATCCACCTCGTCATGACCGCCGACCTGTCGTGCCTCAAGAACGTCCGCCTCGCGCTCGAGGCGCTCGACCACATCGGCTACGACCGAACGAAGGTCCGCCTCGTGCTGAACCGCTCGACGGCCTTCACCGGCATCAGCGTCGAGGCCGCCGAGAACGCCCTCAAGCGGCGCTTCGAGACGAAGATCTCGAATGAATACCGAGTGGCCATCACGGCCCAGAACAGCGGCAAGCCGTTCTCCTACGCCCGAACCGAGACAACCCTCGCGAAGGAGATCTCGGCGCTGGCGAAGGCCATCGACGCGGTCGCCGCGCCGGCGAAGGCCGCCAAGGGCATGGCTGCGGGGGCCGCCGCCGCCCGCTAAGTCGGCGATAAGCCGCGCAGCCCACGATCGGGCTGTGCTGGCCTCGCTGCTGTCCGCGACCCTCGTCGGCCTGGAGGGCCGGGTCATCCGCGTCGAGGTCGACGTCGCGCCCGGGCTGCCGGGCTTCACGATCGTCGGCCTCGCGGACGCGTCGGTGCGCGAGGCCCGGGAGCGCGTTCGTGGCGCGATCCGCAACGCCGGCTTCGTCCATCCGCCTCGCCGGATCACGGTCAACCTCGCCCCCGCCGACCTGCCCAAGAGCGGACCATCGGCCGACCTCGCGATCGCGATCGGGATCCTCGTCGGCTCCGAGCAGTTCACCCCGGCGCCAGGACGCGCGGCCCTCATCGGCGAGCTGTCGCTGAGTGGGGAGGTCCGGCGCGTGCCCGGCCTGCTGCCGATGGTCGCGGCGCTGGCCCGCCGCGGCATCGCCCGCGTCGTCGTCCCCGCCGAGGCGCTCGTCGAGGCGCGACTCGTGACCGACATCGACGCCGTTCCTGCCGCGACGCTCGGCGAAGTCGTCGATGCGCTGCGGTCGCGTCGCCACCGCGGGCCGGCGGCACGGGCCACCGTCGACCTTGCCTCGCGCCCGCTCGGGGCGCCCGCACCCGAGCGGGGGCGGTGTCTCCTCCCGCAAGATTCGATCGAGGTGCCGGATCTCGCCGACGTGCGCGGCCAGGCCGAGGCGCGCCGCGCCCTCGAGGTCGCCCTCGCCGGCGGGCACGGGCTGCTGCTCCTGGGGCCGCCCGGGACCGGCAAGACCATGCTCGCCCGAACGATCCCGGGACTGCTGCCTCTCCTCGATCCGCAGGCCGCCCTCGAGGCGACGATCGTCGCCTCCGCCTCCGGCGACGGACCGATCGAAGGCCTCGTGCGGCGCCCGCCGTTCCGAGCGCCCCATCACACGACCAGCTACGCGGCGATGGTCGGCGGGGGTCCGCAGCTGACGCCGGGCGAGGTCACCCGGGCGGACGGCGGGACGCTGTTCCTCGACGAGCTCGCCGAGTTTCCGCGCGATGTCCTCGAGGCCCTCCGCCAGCCGCTCGAGGACGGCCGGGTGGCGATCGTTCGGGCCGGTCGGGCGGCGACGCTGCCGGCGAGGTTCCAGCTCGTCGCGGCGATGAACCCGTGCCCGTGTGGCTACGCCACGCCGACGCGGACCGAGCAGGGCTGTCGATGCAGCGACGCGACGATCGAGCGCTACCAGCGACGGATCTCGGGCCCGCTCCGCGACCGGATCGATCTGTGGGTGGGGATGCCACGGATGCCGGCCCGGCTGCTCGTCTCGGGACCGGAGCCGGAGGCGTCGAGCGTCGTGGCGGCGCGGATCGCGGCGGCCCAGGAGCGGCAGCTCGCGCGGCCGGGCCGGCGCCTGAACGCCCGCCTGCCGAGCCGGGCCCTGCGCCGCCTCGCGGGCCTGAAGCCGCTGACGACGGCCCGGCTCGTCGCGCTGGCCGAGCGCGAGCGCCTGTCCGGTCGCGGGACCGACAGGCTGCTCCGCGTGGCTCGAACGATTGCGGACCTCGCCGGCGAGGACGTGGTCGGGATCGACCACCTCGAGGAAGCCGCGCGCTGGCGACTGCCCGCCGTGGCCGGCCCGCTGGCCGCCCTCGCGGTCTGAGGCGGCGGAGATGGAGGCCGTGGCGTGATCGGGGTCGGTGCTCCGGAACAGGCGGACCCCATCGGGCCGGACGAGCGCGCGGCGATGGCCGTCCTGGTCTCGGTCCAGCACCTCGGCCCGATCACCCTGGCGCGGCTCCTGGCCCACTTCGGGACCGCGGTCGCGACGCTCGACGCCGCCTCACGACACGACGGGCCCGCCGAGCTCCGAGCCGCGAGCGCCGGTGCCGACGGCAGCGCTCGCCCGATGCCCACCGAGGTTGCCGCTGCGGTCGTCGGCGCTGCGGCGCGACGATCCGCGATCGCGGACCGCATTGCCACGCTCGGCCTCCGGGTCCTGCTCGAGGGCGACGCCGACTACCCGAAGCGATTGCGGGCGATCGAGCTGCCGCCGATCGTCCTGTTCGCTCGCGGCGAGACCGACTTCCTGAACGTCCCGAGCGTCGTTGCGGTCGTCGGGACGCGGCATCCCACCGACGCCGGCCGGCGCACGGCGGCCCGGATCGGACGAGCCCTCGTCCGGGCCGATGCCAGCGTCGTCTCGGGCCTCGCGGTGGGGATCGACGGGGCCAGCCACGCCGCGGTCCTCGAAGCGGGCGGTCGGACGGCGGCCTTCATCGGCGGTGGGCACGAACACCTGTTCCCGACCGTTCACGACCGGCTCGCGGCCTCGATCGTCGACCGCGGCGGCGCCATCCTCTCGGAATACGCCCCCGACACGGAGCCCTCGAAGGGCACGTTCCCGCGGCGCAACCGGCTCATCAGCGGGTCGTCCGACGCCGTGGTCGTCGTCGAGGCCGGCGCCCGGAGCGGCGCGATCCTGACCGCGAACTGGGCCCTCGAGCAGGGCCGGCCGTGCTTCCTCGTGCCTGGCTCGATCGACGACCCGATGTCGGCGGGGTGCCTCGGCTTCCTGAGGGATTGGCCCATCGAGTCCCGGATCGTGGCCGGGATCCCCCAGCTCCTCGACGATCTCGGCCTGCCGGCCGCGGCGGGGCTCGAGCCACGGCCGGTGCGTCGGCGGCCTCGCAGGCCCGGCGATCCGGTCTCGAGCGTCGAGCCTCCGAGCCCCGTCGCGGCGCTGACCGTCGCTGGATCCGTGGAGCGGCGCGTCGGCGAGGCAGTGGTCGCGGGCGCTGCGACGGTCGACGAGATCGTGGCCGTGACCCGGATGACCGTTCCGGCGGTGCTCGGATCGCTGACGCGTCTCGAGTCGGCCGGCCTCGTCGCCGCTCGGCGGGGCCGGTACCTCCCCGCCGGCCCGCTGGCGGCCTGACCCGCAGCGCGGTGGTCGGAATCCCTCATGGCGGGACGGGATGGCCACCTGACTGCCGGCGACCGCCCTGCTATCGTCGGCGGGCGATGATCCGCGTTGTCGTCCACCTCCTGAACGACCAGCCCGTGGTTGCGGACGTCGCCGAGGCGCCGAAGCCCGGCGACGTGACCCTCATCTGCACCAATGTCACGACCCTCGACGGCCGGCGGCCCGTGTTCATCGATCAGTCGGACTCGACGTTCGTGTTCCCATACGCCACGGTCCGGTTTGTCGAGATCCCGACGGGCGCGGGGCGCGTCCGCGAGGCCGAGCCGACGACAGAGTCCGACGAGCTCGAGATCGACGAGGACTTCCTGCGGCGGGTCCGGGACGCCTGAAACGCCGGGCCGATGGCCCGCGGAGCGCAGATCGCCCCGAGGAGAGCGCGAAGTCCCTCGCCCGTGAGGCCGCCCGCACGCCATAACGGAGCTCGAAGGGGCCGTGGCTATACTCCGCCGCGATGCCGAAGCACCTCGTGATCGTCGAATCACCGGCCAAGGCACGGACGATCGAGCGCTACCTCGGCGACGACTACCGCGTCCTGGCGTCCTACGGCCACGTCCGCGACCTGCCCGAGAACCCTGGCAAGGGCAAGCTCGGCGTCGACGTCGAGCACGGCTTCAAGCCCGAGTACGTCGTGTCGGACGACCGGCGCAAGCAGGTCGACGCGATCGAGAAGGCCGCCCGGTCGGCCGACACGGTGTTCCTCGCCACCGACCTCGATCGCGAAGGCGAAGCGATCGCGTGGCACGTCACCGAGGCGGCCAAGGTGCCGGTCGCGCGGACCAGGAGGGTGACCTTCTCGGAGATCACCCAGCGCGCGATCCGCGACGCGTTCGCCCATCCCCGGTCGATCGACATGCATCTCGTCGATGCCCAGCAGGCGCGACGCATCGTCGACCGGCTCGTCGGCTACACCCTCAGCCCGCTCCTGTCGCGGAAGGTCCGTGCCGGGCTCTCGGCCGGCCGGGTCCAGTCCGTGGCCGTCCGGCTCGTCGTCGAACGGGAGCGAGAGATCGAGGCCTTCGTCGCGCGGGAGTACTGGACGCTCCACGTGCTCCTCGAGACCGAGCGCGGCGCGCCGTTCGGCGCCGACGTCGTCAAGATCGACGGCCAGCCGACCGACATCGACAACGGGACCCTCGCCGAGCACCACGCCGAGACGCTCCGGAACCTCCGGCCTCGCGTCACCGCCATCTCGACGAAGGCCTCGAAGCGCAGCCCCGCGCCGCCGTTCACGACCTCGACCCTCCAGCAGGAGGCGAGCCGGAAGCTCGGCTTCAGCCCCAAGCGCACGATGTCGGTCGCCCAGCGGCTGTACGAGGGCGTCGACACGCCCGATGGCCACGTGGGCCTGATCACCTACATGCGGACCGACTCGGTGGCCATGGCCGGGGTCGCGATGGGCGAGGCCCGCGAGGTCATCCGCGATCGCTTCGGCGAGCCCTACACGATGCCCCGCGGCCGGGTCTACAAGACCCGTACCAAGGGCGCCCAGGAGGCCCACGAGTCGATCCGGCCGACGAGCTTCCGACGTGACCCCGAGTCGCTGCGCGGCTCGCTCAAGCCCGAGGAGCTCCGGCTCTACCGGCTCATCTGGCAGCGCGCCCTCGCCAGTCAGATGGAGGCCAAGGAGCTCGAGACGACGACCGTCGATCTGGCCGCGGGCGCATACGAGCTCCGGGCGAGCGCGACGCGGACGCTGTTCGATGGCTTCGCCCGCGTGTACACGGAAGGCCGCGACGAGAACGGCGAGGACGAGGCCGAGGGCCGCCTGCCGGAGCTCGCCGAGGGCGAGCTCACGACCGTCCGATCGATCGAGCCGGCCCAGCACTTCACCGAGCCGCCGCCACGCTTCACCGAGGCCTCGCTCGTGAAGGCCCTCGAGGAGCACGGCATCGGTCGGCCATCGACCTACGCGGCGACGATCTCGACGATCGTCGATCGAGGCTACGTCCGGGTCGAGGATCGGCGCCTCCGACCCGAGCCCGTCGCGGGGATCGTCATCGACCTGCTGGTCGAGCACTTCGGCGACTACGTCGACGTCGGCTTCACGGCCAAGATGGAGGAGGAGCTCGACGAGGTCGCGCGAGGCGAGCGACCGTGGGTGCCACTCCTCGAGGCCTTCTACCCGCCGCTCCGGGATCGCGTCGACGAGGTCCGCAAGACGACCCGTCGCCGGGACTTCACGACCGAGGCGACCGACGAGGTCTGCTCGCTGGGCCACCCGATGGTCATCCGGCTCGGCCGGAACGGCCGCTTCCTGGCCTGCTCGGAGTATCCCGAGCACAAGGAGACGCGGCCGCTGCCGGGCGACGAGCCGCCGGCGCTCGAGGGGACGGGCGAGACCTGTCCCCAGTGCGGCCTCGGGACCCTCGTCGCCAAGCGTGGCCGATTCGGCGCGTTCGTGGGTTGCGATCGCTACCCGGAGTGCGGCTACATCCGGCGCGACGGACCGCCGCCGCCCGGGCAGCTGCCCTTCGAGGTCACCTGCCCAAAGAACGGCGACGGCCATCTCGTCGCCCGTCGCGCCCGCCGGACCGGCAACGTCTTCTGGGGGTGCTCCAACTACCCGACCTGCGACTACACGACCAACTTCGAGCCGCTGGGCGCGCTCCACGACGCCGACGGAGGCCCGGTGGCGAGCGGCCCGCAGGGCCCGCTGTGCCTGCGCTGCGGCGCCTCGATCCACGTCCCGGAGGGCGAATCGCCGGCCGTCGGCCAGAGCTACCCGGGCGGCCCACCGAATCCGGCCGCGATCGCGCCGCGGGCGGGCGCGGCGGGGCGTGGGGGCCGGGGCGGGAGTCGCAGCGGAACGGGCGCAAGGCGCCGGGCGAGCGGTCCGGCTGGCCGAGCGAGCTCCGGACGGGCGGGGGCAGGCGGCACGAGGCGAGGCGGTACGACGACGTCCCGGCGGCGCTCGGGCGGGTGACCGGCGTGTCGCCGCGGGCCTCGCGGCACCCGTCGCCGGCCGCCGGCGGGCGCGCCGCCGGTGGGCGCGCCGCCGACCCGCAGGCCGCCGGCCCGCGAGCTGAGTTCCTCCTGTCGCTCCGAGCGCGCGACGCCTCGCCGCACACGATTCGCTCGTATGGCCGGACGGTCGGCGCCTATCTCGACTGGCTCGCCGGGCGCGGCATCGACTGGCGCTCGCCCGCGCGCGCAGATCTCCGGGCCTTCCTCGCCGAGCTGGCGGGATCGTCGGCGCGGACCTCCGTCAGCCAGCGCCTCGCCGCGATCCGGTCCTTCCACCGCTGGGCCGCCCGGGCCGGCCTCGCCGGCGGCGACCCGTGGGGCGCGATCGCGACACCACGCCTCCCGCGCCGCCTGCCGCGGGTCCTCGAGATCGACCAGGTCGAGCGGCTGCTCGACGCCATCGAGGCCTCGACGGTCGGGAACCCGGCCCTGGCCGAGGCCCTCGCCCTGCGCGATCGGGCCGTCGTCGAGACGGCGTACGCGGCCGGACTCCGGATCAGCGAGCTGGCGGCCGCAGCCGCGTCGGCGCTCGACCTGCGACGCGGCGAGCTGCGAGTCCTGGGCAAGGGCCGCAAGGAGCGGATCGGGCTCCTCGGCCGGCCGGCGGTCGCGGCCCTGGAGGCGTACCTGGAGGCCGGCCGGCCGGTCCTCCTCGCTCGCCGGGCCGCGCGACACGGGTCAGGCATCGCGTCGTCCACGGCAGATGACCCGGACGTGCTGTTCCTGAACCACCACGGCGAGCCGCTCGGTGTCCGGGGCCTGCGCTATCGCCTCGATCGCCTCTGCCGCGCCGCCGGGCTGCCCGAAGGCGTCTCGCCCCACACCCTCCGCCACTCGTTCGCGACGCATCTCCTCGATGGCGGCGCGGACCTGCGCGTGGTCCAGGAGCTCCTTGGCCACGAGAGCCTCGCGACGACGCAGGTGTACACGCACGTCTCACCGGGCCGGCTGCGCGCCGCGTACGTCGCCGCGCACCCACGTGCCGTCGCGTCGCCGCCGACCGCGAAGACGGACGTCGAGGCCGCAGGACCTCCCGGGACCGGATGACGGACGACCTCGACGCCCTGTCGGAGGCGACGCTGCCCGAGGCGCGACCCATGGCCGCGACGATCGCCCGAGCCGGCCTCGTCGTGTCGGCCGCGTACCTCGCGTCGCGGGTCCTCGGCTACTTCCGGTACGTCATCATCGCCACGACGTTCGGGGCGGGGTCCGATCTCGACTCGTTCCTCGCAGCGTTCCGAATCCCGGACTTCATCTTCCAGCTCGTCGCCGCGGGAGCGGTGGCGTCGGCGCTCGTTCCGATCGTGTCGGGCTTCATCGCGACCGGCCAGCAGGCCCGAGCGTGGCGGATCGTGGCGACGGTCGCGAACCTCATGCTCCTCGGGCTCGTCGTGCTCGCCGGCGTCGCCTTCGTCTTCGCCCCGCTGCTCGTGCCGGCCATCGCGCCCGGCTTCGATGCGTCGGAGGCCGCCCGGACCGTCGACCTGACCCGGATCATGCTCGTCGGGCCGATCCTCCTCGCCCTGGGGGCAGTGGCGACCGCGGCCCTCAACGGCAGCCGGCGGTTCGCGGCCGCGGCCGCGGCTCCGAGCGTCTACAACCTCGCGATCATCGGTGCCGCAATCCTGCTGGCGCCCTCGCTCGGCGTGGTCGGGCTGGCGCTCGGGGTCGTGGCCGGGTCGGCGGGTCACCTGTTCATCCAGCTGCCGGCGCTTGCCCGGGTTGGCTTTCGGTACCGCCCTCGAATCGATCTCGGCGACGGTGAGGCGCGCCATGCCCTCCTGCTCATGGCGCCGCGGGCCCTGGGCCTCGGAGCGACGCAGCTGATCTTCGTCGTGCTCACCTCGCTGGCCTCGACGCAGGGATTGGGCGCCATCACCGCCTACACCATCGCCTTCTCCCTGCTCCAGATTCCCATCGGCGTGATCGGCGTCCCGCTCGGGATCGTCCTCTTCCCGTCCCTGGCGGGCGGCATCGCCTCCGGGCAGAGGAAGACCTACGTCGCGCTCGTCGAGCGCGGGATTCGCATCGCGTCGTTCGTGATGCTCCCGATCGCCGCGGTCGGCATGGTGCTCGCCAGCCAGGTCGTCGCGTTGCTCCTCGGCTATGGGCGATTCGATGCCACAGCCGCGGCCCTGACGGCCTCGACGCTCGTGGCGTTCCTCGTCGGCCTGCCTGCCTACGCCCCGATCGAGGTGCTCGCCCGGGCGTTCTACGCGCGGCAGGACACGGTGACCCCGGTGTTCGGCGCGGTCCTGTGCATGATCGCGACCGTCATCACGGCGAACCTTCTGGTCGGCGCCATCGGGCTGCCGGCGCTCGGGGTGGGGCTCTCGCTCGGCAACTGGCTCGAGATGGCCGTGCTGCTGCTCGCGCTGCGCCGCCGTGAGGGGACGCTCGACCTCGGCAGCATCGCGCGGCTCGCCGCAGTGGCGGCGGCCGGCTCGGTCCTCGCGGCCGCCGTGGCGCTCGGGGCGGTGCATGTCGTCGGGCCGCTCCTCGAGGCAGGCAAGCTGCGGAGCCTCCTGGAGGCCGTGGCGGCGACCGTGGGCGCCACGCTGACGTTCATCGTCTGGGCCCGCCTGACGCGACTCCCGGAGCTGACCACGCTCGTCGACCTGGCTCGTGGTCTGATCGGGAGGCGAACCGGCCCACGCGTGAGCACGCCCGAGTGAGCGAGCTCGATCGGGCGCCGGCCCCGGGTGGGCTCGCCGAGCTCGTCGCGCGGCTCGACCGCGAGGGCCGGCTGGTGTCGCTCTCGGGCGGCGCCTCCGGCGACGCAGCGACGATCGCCGGCCTGGCCGGGATCGGCCTGGCCGCCATCACGGACGACAGCCGTCACGTCAGTCCCGGGGCCCTCTTCGTGGCCGTCCGAGGATCACGGGCCGACGGGCACGAGTTCGTGACGGAGGCCGTGCAGCGAGGCGCCGCGGCCGTGATCGTCGAGCGCCCCGGCCTCGTGGGAGCCGGCAGAGCGGGCGAGCGGAACGGCATGAGCGAGGGGCCGGTCGAGATCGTCGTCGACCGCTCGGCCGCCGCGCTCGCGAGCGCCGCGGCATGGTGGTTCGGCGACCCGAGCCGCTCGCTGACTGTCGTCGGGACCACCGGCACCAACGGCAAGACGACGACCACCTTCCTTGTCGCGGCTGGCCTTGCCGGCGTCGGGCACAGGGTCGGGCTCAGCACGACGGTCGGCTCGACCGTGGGTGGCCGCTTCGAGCCCAACACCCGGCCGGTCACGACGCCGGGAGCGCTCGAGCTCCAGGCGCTCCTGCGGCGGATGGTCCTCGCCGGCGACGATGCCGTCGCACTCGAGACGAGCTCGCACGGCCTGGCGGCGGAACGAGTCGGGTCGGTCGCCTACGACGCGGCGATCTTCACGACCCTGGGCCAGGAGCACCTCGACTTCCACCGGACCATGGCGGCCTACCTGGCCGCGAAGCGCTCGCTCTTCGAGCGCCTGCCCGTGACGGCGAAGGATGGCCGTGCCGGGCTCGGCGTCGTGAACGTCGATGACCCCGCGGCGGGGGCGTTCGCTGACGCGGCACGCCGGGCCGGTGCGAGGGTCGTCACCTACGGCACGGACCCACGAGCGGACGTCCGGCTCCTCGAGGTCAGCGCGACGGTCAGCTCCGTGGAGGCTCTGGTCGCGATCGCGGGCGGCGGCACGCGACGCCTCCGGCTCCGCCTGGGTGGGCGCTACAACGCTCGCAACGCGGCCGCGGTCGTGGCCCTGGCCCACGGCTGGGGCCTGCCGGTCGGGGCGGTCGTCGACGGGCTGGCCGAGCTGCGGGGCATTCCCGGTCGCCTCGAGCCCGTGGATCGCGGCCAGCCGTTCGCCGTCGTCGTCGACTTCGCCCACACCTCGGGCTCGATCGAGGCGCTCCTCGTCGAGGCCCGGGCCGGCATCGCCCCCGGCGCGAGGGTCGCGATCGTCTTCGGAGCGTCTGGCGAGCGCGACGAGGGCAAGCGTCCGCTGATGGGCGAGGCCGCCGTCCGCGGCGCCGATCGGACGTTCATCACCGAGGACGACCCCCGGGCCGAGGACCTCACCGCCATCCTCGCCGCGATCGAGGCGGGAGCGCAGCGGGCCGGCGGGCGGCCGGGGGAGACCTACGAGCTCGTGCCATCGCGGGAGGCGGCCATCCGCGCGGCGGTCCGCTGGGCCAGGCCCGGCGACGTCGTCGTCCTGGCCGGCAAGGGCCACGAGACATGGATGGCCCGAGCCGGCGGCCTCGAGGCGTGGGACGATCGGGACGTCGCGGCCCGAATCCTGGGCGAGGAGGGCTACGGCTCGCGGGCACGCTGAGCGGGTGAAGCGAAACGGCCGGCGCGACGGGGGCGGTATCCTCAATCGGCGATGGTGGTCCAACGGACCAAGGCGGGAGCGCCGGCCGAGGGTCCGATTCCTTCCTCTTCCCGCCGCGTTGCGCGGGCGGTGGCCGCGCCGCGCCCCGCGGTCCCCCGGACCAACGGCGCGGCCGCCGCCGGCACGCCCGTCACCACGGGTACGCCCGTCACCGCCGGCAAGCCCGTGATCACCGACAAGCCCATTCCGGCGGGCAAGCCGTCCGCGACGGGCAAGGCTGCCGGCGGCCGCAGGTCGACCGGCCCCTCGGTGCCGGCGATGGCGCGCCAGCTCATCGCCACCGTCCAGCGCCGCGACCCCGATGCCGACCTCGACGGCATCCGCCGGGCCGTGGCCTTCGCGATCGAGGCCCACGGCGAGCAGACGCGCGCGTCGGGTGAGCCCTACGTCACCCACCCGATCGCGTCCGCGCAGCTCCTGGCGGACTTCCTGCTCGACCCCGTCGCGATCGAGGCCGCCCTCCTCCATGACGTTCCTGAGGACACCGAATACGACCTGCCCGACATCGAGGACCGGTTCGGGTCGGAGGTTGCCCAGCTCGTCGATGGCGTCACGAAGCTGTCGAAGTTCAGCACCCTGAGCCACGAGCAGCAGCAGGCCGAGAACATCCGGAAGATGTTCCTGGCGATGGCGGAGGACATCCGCGTCGTCCTCATCAAGCTCGCCGACCGGCTCCACAACATGCGGACCCTCGCGGCGCTGCCGATGGACAAGCAGGTCCGGATCGCCCGCCAGACGCTCGAGATCTACGCCCCGCTCGCCGAGCGCCTCGGGATCTGGCAGGTCAAGTGGGAGCTCGAGGATCTCGCCTTCAAGGTCCTCGAGCCGACGGCCTTCCGAGAGCTGGCGAAGCTCCTGGACACCCGCCGCAAGGCCCGGGAGTCGTACATCGAGCGAGCGATCGCCGAGCTCCGGCCCCGCCTCCAGGGCGCGGGCATCGACGCCGACCTGCAGGGCCGGCCGAAGCACATCTACAGCATCTGGAAGAAGATGCAGCGCAAGAGCGCGGAGTTCGGCGAGATCTACGACGTCTACGCCATCCGCATCCTCGTCGACGACGTCCGCGACTGCTACGCGGCGCTCGGCATCGTCCACGCCCTGTGGCGGCCGATCCCCGGCCAGTTCGACGACTACATCGCGGTCCCGAAGAACAACCTCTACCAGTCGCTCCACACCGCGGTCATCGCCCTCGACGGCAAGCCCCTCGAGATCCAGATCCGGACCCACGCCATGCACCAGGTGTCCGAGGTCGGGATCGCCGCTCACTGGCGCTACAAGGAGGAGTCCAAGGCCGACCGGGACTACGACGCCAAGCTGGCATGGCTTCGCCAGCTCATGGACTGGCAGCGCGACGTCAGTGACGCGACCGAGTTCGTCGAGGGCATCAAGCTCGACATCTTCCAGGACCAGGTCTTCGTGTTCACCCCGAAGGGCGACATCAAGGACCTGCCGGCCGGCGCGACGCCGCTCGACTTCGCCTACCGGATCCACACCGACGTCGGCCATCGGACGATCGGCGCGAAGGTCAACAACCGCCTCGTCCCGCTCGACTACCGGCTCAAGAACGGCGACATCGTCGAGGTCGTCACGACCAAGGCCGGCCACGGCCCGTCGCGCGACTGGCTGAACGTCGTCCGGACGAGCCACGCCCGCGAGAAGATCCGGCAATGGTTCAAGCGCCAGGAGCGTGACGAGAACATCGTCCACGGCCGCGAGGCGCTCGACCGCGAGCTCCGGCGCCTCGCCCGGGCGTCGACCCAGACCGTCGGACCCGAGCGCCTGCTCGAGGTCGCCAAGCAGCTCAACTTCGAGGCCCTCGACGACTTCTACGCCGCGATCGGCTACGGCGCGATCAGCGCCCAGTCGGTCGTCATGCGCCTCGGCGTCGCGGACGACACGCAGCTCACGACGCTCCCGACCGTCGCCCCGCCGACGCAGCCGGCGCGGGCCGGCGGGGTCCGGGTCAAGGGGGTGGGGGACCTCCTCGTCCGGTTCGCGAAGTGCTGCCACCCGATCCCGGGCGACCCGATCCAGGGCTTCATCACCCGCGGCAAGGGCGTGACGGTCCACCTCCGGACCTGCCCGACGATCATCAACGAGCGCGAGGTCGGGCGGCTCATCGAGGTCGAGTGGGACGCCGCGCCGACCCAGACATACCCGATCGCGATCCGGGTCGAGGCGTACGACCGGACCGGCCTGTTGAGCGAGATCACCCAGGTCGTGGCCGAGGCCAAGGTCAACATCCTGGCCGCCAACGTGACGACCTCGCCCGACCACACCGCGTTGGTCAGGGCCACGCTCCAGGTCGCATCCCTCAGTCAGCTCGCCCGGGTCATGACGCGGATCGAGCAGCTGAAGGACGTGATCGCGGTGTCACGGGACATGGGCTGAGGCCGCCGACGGCGGGCTGGCGGGCGGCCGGATGGCTGGATTGACGACCTTCCAGATCGTGGGCCTGCTGGCCCCGATCGTCGTCATCCAGCTCGGCCTGATGCTGGTGGCCCTGGTCGACCTGGAGAAGCCGGAGCGCAGGGTCCGGGGTGACAGCAAGCTGGTGTGGGCGGTGGTCATCGTCTTCGTGAACCTGGTC
>DATEZX010000349.1:0-6905 GCA_035255225.1 Candidatus Limnocylindrales bacterium | reverse complement strand
GTCCGGCGCCGTCCTGCTTCGACGGCCGGCGCCTGACTTCTCGCCCTGACACGCCCCGGGCGTGATTGGGCCGCAGGACTCTGGTCAGACGGCAGCGCTGCGGGCAACCTGAGGGGTTGGCCGGGGAGGGCCAACCGGGCTCCCACGGTGCTGCCGGCGCCATGTCGAGTCGCGCGAGCCACGCCCCGAGCAGAGGAGGAGACGGCAGATGGCGCACGGGACGATGAGGGATCACTTCGAGGTGCCGATCGAGCGCGTGTTCGACCTGTACATCGATGTCAAGCGCTGGCCCGAGTGGATGCCGGGGCTGGTGGAGATCAAGGAGGTCACCGGTCCGCTCGACACGGCCGGGACGAGGATGCGCGAGGTCTCGCGGTTCCTGGGCCGGACGATGGAGAGCTGGGACGAGATCGCCGAGGTCGAGCGGCCGCGGCTGGTGAAGATGACCGGCTTGACCGAGGGCGCGAAGTCCTCGATGACGCTCCGACTGACGCCTGCCGGTCAGGGCACCGACGTCGTGATCGACTTCGACATGGAGACGCCGGCGGGCTTCTTCGGCCACATTGCTGATCGGCTCTTCATCGACAGGGCGATGGACCGCCAGGGCCGGCACGCCCTCGAGAACTTCAAGGCGCTCGTCGAGGCGGAGGCCCTCGTCCCGGCCTGACGGCTGGCTCGGAAAGCCGACCTCGGCGGCGGTCGCGCCGGGGTCGTGGCGACATGCGAAGGCCCCTGCGCCCAACGGCATGGGAGCAGGGGCCTCGCGATTCGGACCCGCCTCCTGATCAGAGAAGGGCTGACAGACGTGCCCGGCCGCCCACGGCCGCCGGGGTCCATGCCGCCTCCGTTCTCGCGGAACCGACGCCCGGGCGTTGGAAGCCAGGGGTCCGCCTGGCCGTCAGGACGAGGCTTCGGGGCAGCCGAAGGTCGGGCTCGGCAGAACCCCAGGGAAGGTGGTGCGTCGGAGCCAGATCGCGCCATCGCAGGTCATGGCGAACTCGAGCCAATCGGCCGGATCGCTCGTGAGGGCGGCCTCGAGACCGGCATCGGCCTGGCTGTCGGTCACGACGATGTCGACCTGGTACTTCGCGAGGGCGCCGAGGTTGCCGGCCGAGATCGTGGCGGCGTCGTCCCAGATCGAGCCGGGGAAGAGCTCGATGCGCGAGTCGAGGGCGTAGCGGTCGGCCGGCGCGGCGAACTCGAGCCATGAGCCCCACGTCTGCGGGTTCCAGACTCGCGAAGCTCCGGGCGATCCGGTCGGGCCCGTGCGCGGCTGGATCGTGGTGAGGGCCGCCCCGAGGGACTGCGGTGCGTAGCTGATCGTCGCCAGGGGAACGCCGGCGGCGCCGACGGGCCGCCAGGTCGGCAGCAGCGCGACGCCGGCGAGGACGAGGATCGCGGCGATCGCCAGGTTGAGGCGTCGCAGGAGCGGCGGGGGTCGGCGCTCGGCTGGGGTCGCCGAGGCGTCGGCGGGCGTCGTCGAGCCGTCGGCGGGCGTCGCCGAGGCGTCGGCCGGGGTCGTCGAGGCGGCGGCCGGCCGGGGTGCCAGCCACGGCGCGATGACGAAGACCGCCACGAGCGGCCACCAGGCCACGCCCCGACCCGACAGCGCGGCGAAGCCGCCGAACAGGAGGAGGGTCAGGACGGCCGGCCACGGGATCGCGCCGACGAGGCGCCCTGACGATCGGACCGTCCGCGTGATCCGCGCCACGAGGAGGCCCGCCACGGCGAGGAGCGAGAGCCACACGATCGCCCCCGAGACGTCGAGTGGCGAGGGCGGCTGCCACTCGCTGACGCGGCCGGCGATCGAGGGGTTCGAGGTGAGACTCGACACGTAGCCCCAGACCGCGGGACCGAACGGGGTCACGAGCGTGGCGACCGTCGCGACGAGGCCGACGAACAGCATCCGGTGGCGGGCGACGCCACGCGACGGCGGCATCGCGGCGAGGTCCTCGAACCAGGCGAGTCCGCAGACCGCCGGCGCGAGCAGGAACGTGCCGTGGAGGTTGGCCCACGCCAGCGCGACCAACGGGATCAGCCACACCAGCCGGGGGTGAGCGTCGCGGTACGCCAGCACGAGCAGCGTCGCGGCGAAGAGATCGATCGCGAAGAGCTGCGGCCGGAGGGCGAGGGTCGTCACCCCGACGAGGAAGGCGCCGATGACGAGGAGCGTCGCCCCGGCCGATCCGAGGGTCGGTGCGCGCCGCCGGACGACCAGCAGGAGCAGCCCGAACGCCAGCCCCACGAGGCCGGCTCGCAGCACCGCGAGGCCGGTCCAGCCTCCAAGCCGATAGACGAGCGTCAGGAGGACCTGGGCGCCCCACTGCTGATCGAGCCACGGCGTGCCGGCCACGGTGAATGTCCAGGCGTCGGCCGACGGGATCCTGCCCGAGTCGAGGATCTCGGCGCCGGCTCGGAGCTGGTAGGCGAGGTCGACCGCCGGCAGCGCCGCGACGAGCGCGCCGAGCGTGGGCAGGGCGATCGCCAGGAACCGCCAGAGCGTCGATCGGCGCACGACGGCATCCTACGGGTGGCAGACCGGCGCGAGCACTCGATCGCGCCGAGCCGTATGGGCTGGGCGATGCCCGGATCGCCCTCAGGTCGCGGGCGAGCGCTCCCCGGGGCGGGCGACGCTGCCGCTCGGCACGCGCTCGCCGTGCTCGCCGAAGAGCCACGCCCGAGCCGGCGTCATGCCGAACACGCGGGTGAGCGGGATGCAGCCGAGGAGGATGCAGGCGATGTTCGCCCACAGGATCGGCATCGCGAGCGTCACCGCGAACGGCACGGTCCAGTAGCGGTCCGTCCGGGCGCCCCACCACAGGATCGCGATCGCGATCGGCAGGCGCATCGCTTCGGGTACGGCGAGATACGACCACAGGACTGGCTGCGGCTCACCGAAGCTGCGGACCAGGAGCGTCAGCCAGCCGCGCCACTCGGTCGGGGCGATCAGGGCCGAGACGATGGCGATCGCCGCGGTCGCCGACAGGGCGAGCAGGAGCTTGCCCCACTCCCGCCGGAAGACGAACCACAGCAACCCGACGCCGGGCGCGACCTTGGTCAGCAGTGGCAGCGCCCAGGCCGCGGGGTAGCGGAAGCCGACGACGATCGCGGCGGCGATGAGGATGTCCACCTGGCCGAGCATCAGCTCGAGCGGCACGGCCACCGAGAACAGCAGCAGGAGCAGCGACCATCGGCCGGCGAGCCACCCGAGGGCGACGAACAGGATCGCCGTCCAGACGCCGGCGAAGGTCGGCCAGTTGAGTGCCGTAAGGGGGGCGATGGCGTGGGCGAACGCCGGCGAGTAGAGGTACGCCCCGATCATGAACGGGCCGAACTGGTCGTAGTTGAGCGCGTCGCGCGACGTCCAGTAAGCGTGCATGTCGGTCGTCGGCAAGGTCCACGGAAACGCGTTGCCGAGGCGGAGGACGACCAGGACGGCGCCGACCACGAGGACCGCGTCCATGCCGAGGCGCCGCCAGACGAGGCGTCGAAGCGGCGTCGACGTCGGGTCGAAGAGCCGGCTCGACCGGAGCTCCTGGAGGGCGCGCGAGAGCCGCGGGAACGCGCGGGGGGCGCGGAGCCAGGGTCGATCAGTCACGGCGTCAGGGTAGGTCGCCCACGGGCGACAACCGGCGGGCGCGCACGGGCGTCGAGGTCGAGTTCACCTTGCAACCCCAGAAGGCACAAGAGCCGATGGGACCGAACGGGTCAGGGATCGCCGATTGTCGCCGATTTGCCAGATCGGCGCGACGTCAGGCGGGCGCCAGGGCCGTTCGCCGCAGCGGGTGGAGCGACGCCCTCCCGGCCTCAGCCGGCGAGCCGGCGACGCTCGTCCGCGACGGCCTCGTCGTAGATCGACTCGATGGCCCGGACCATGAGCTCGACGCAGAAGCGCTCGTGGACGAGCTCGCGCCCGGCACGGCCGAGCGTGTCGGCGAGGGGGTGGTCGAGCAGCAGCCGGGTCACCGCCTCCGCGAGGGCCGTCGCGTCATGGGGCGGCACGAGGAGGCCGGAGCGCCCGTCCTCGATCATCTCGGGGATCCCGCCGACGGCGCTCGCGACGACCGGGCGCGAGAGGGCCATCGCCTCGAGGATCGAGAGTCCCTGGGCCTCGCGATACGAGGGCAGGACCGCGACGTCGAGGGCCGCCGTGACCGCCGGGACGTCGTCGCGGCGACCGGTGAACACGACCCGCCGCCCGAGCTCCGAGCGCGGGTTCGACGGCTCCGAGCCGAGCAGGCCAAGCGACGCGGCCTGGGCCAGGAGCTCGTCATGGCGGCTGCCCTCGCCGACGACGAGGAGGTGAGCGTCGGGCACGGAGGCGAGCACCCGAGGCCAGGCCTCGAGCAGGGTGGGATGGCCCTTCTCCGGCTCGAGCCGCGCCACGACCCCGACGATCGGTGCGCCCTCGGGGATGTCGTACTCGGCGCGGAGCGTGCAGCACGCCTCCTGGTGGTCGTAGCGCTGGAGGTCGACGCCGTTGTAGATGAGGCTGATCGGGGCGCCGAGGCGTCCTTCGTCCTCGATCTTGCGAACGTTCGCCCGCGAGACGGCGATGAGATGGTCCATCCGCGGGGTGAGGCGCCGCAGGAGGGCTCGGTCGTCCTCGGACCGGATGCGGCTGGAGTGGACCGTGTTCACCACGAACGGCCGGCGTCGTCCTCGCTCTGCCAGGCGCCACGCGGCCTGGGTGCCGACGATCTCGGCGCGGTACATGTGGCCGTGGACCACGTCGGCGTCGACGGCCGCGAGGTGGGCGGCCATGGCCTCGCTGGCCGCCTCGTCGTCGGGCTCCTCGATGACGCAGACGGGGAGGCCGGTCCGCTCGAGCCGTCGCACCGCGCTGCCGTTGCCGAGGGCGACGATCGACACGTCGTAGCGCTCGCGGTCGATCCGCGTGACGAGGTTGTACAGGTGCTCCTGGGCGCCGCCGTTGGTGCCGGTCGCGAGCAGCTCGACCACGCGGATCCGGCGCCGATCGCCGGGCAGGGGCAGGCGGGTCACCGGCTCGAAGCAGGGGTCCGGGCCGAAGGGGGTCGGCGTCATGGACAGCCGCCGGCATGGCTCACGCAAGCGGCGCTCACGCCCCGGTCCTCCGGATGAGGAGCCGCTGGATCGACTCGTCGCGGGCGCCCCACTCGTACTTGTAGGCCTCGTTGCCACGCAGGAAGTCGAGGCGGCGAAGGCCGCGCTCGAGCGCCCGACGGGCGAGCCGCTCGACGAGGACGACACCCGGCGAGAGGTGGCGCGCCTCGGGGTCGAGGCCGGCGTTGTAGTAGAGCAGCGAGTCGGCGGTCTCGAAGTGGATCGCCGCGCCGATGCGGCGGCCGGAGGCGGTGAGGAATGTCAGGTGGACGGAGCCGAGCGAGGGTGTTGCGTCGGTCGACACGGGGGCCATGAGCTCGAACAGGCGGCGCACGAAGGTCCGGCTCTGGTCACCGCCGCGAGTGGCGGGGAAGAGCCCATCGTCATTCCAGCGTGCCTGGTGGAGGTCGATGAAGGCCTCGAGGTCGGCCTGCGGGTCGGTGGACTCGACGAGCTCGACGCGCCCGGCCGACTCGGCGCGCCGGACCTTGCGCCGGATCTCGTGGCGATCGTGCTTGTCCAGCGTGGCGAGGAAGTCATCGATGGTCGGCCGGACCGACTCGATCGACGGCGAGCTCGGGAGGGCCGCGACGGGGCAGACGTCCTCCTGCTCCAAGTTGAGCGTCCAGCCTTCGGTGATCTCGTGGGCCCCGATCGCGCTCGCGAGGGCCTCGGCCGCAGGGTCCCCGACCCGCAGGCGGCGGAGGTCGACGACGTCCCACGGATCGGGATGGTCGGGGTCGGGCAGCGTATGCGCGCACAGCGCCTCGACGATCGCCTCGGCGACCTCGGGCAGGTCGAGCGGGTCGGCCAGCAGCGTGGCGTAGTCGGCGTGGTAGCTCGCCCCGAAGTAGACGGCCTTGGCGCTCGGGGCGACGGGCGTCAGGTCGACCGGCGAGCCGTGGCGGATCGAGGTGTGCGTCTGGGCGTCCGAGGCCTCGACGACGTGGCGGTGCATGAGGGGGGCGATCGCGACGAGGTCCGCGCAGTCGGGGTCGACGACGACGAGCGTCTGGTCGTGGGCGTTCTCGCCATAGGCGTCCCACCAGGCCCGATGGAAGCCCCACGACGAGAAGGGCGTCGCCCACGGGTTCAGCGCGGCGAGGCGGTCCCACGCCTCTCGGGGGATCGAGTCGAACGACCGGCGCTCGGCGATCAGCCGCTCGGCTGCGCCCGGACGCGCACAGTCAGGATCCGCGTCCAGGGTGGGGGTCGTCACGGGGCGAGCATAGCGACAAATCAAGAACTTGCTTGATCACGCAACCTCTCGTTTCGGACGACGGACCGATGCAGGAGCGGGATCCGGAAGAGATCCCACGCGACGCGCACCGCGAGCCCGGGCCGCGCGTGCATCCGCGAGCCGCGTCGATCCGCCCACCGGATCGGCACGATCGCGAGGCGATAGCCGCGCCGGCGAGCGAGGTGGATGAGCTCGACGTCGAACACGATCGAGGTGATTCGCTGGCGCGCAAAGAGGTCCTGGGCCGCCTCGCGGGTGAAGCCCTTGAAGCCGCACTGGGTGTCCTCGACGGGACCGACGACCCAGACCGAGGCGATCGCGTGGAAGGCCTTGCCGAGGAACCGCCGGAAGCCTGGCTGGCTGGCCCGCATGTCCGAGCCGTCGGGCTGGATGCGGCTGCCGAGCGCGACGTCGTGGTCGGCCAGCGCCGCGACGAGGAGCGGGATCATGTCCGGCGGGGTCGCCATATCGGCGTCGGCGAAGATCGCGATGTCGGTGTCCATGGCGAGCATGCCCGCCCGGACCGCGGCGCCCTTGCCGCCGTGGGGCACTCCGAGGAGGCCGAGGAGCGGGGCACCCG
>DATEZX010000348.1:0-5588 GCA_035255225.1 Candidatus Limnocylindrales bacterium | reverse complement strand
GGGCTGATGACGCCGAGGCCGGTCACGACGACGCGGCGGCTGTAGTCGGGCTTGCGCACGGACAGGACTCCTTGGGCTGGGGCCGATGCGGCTAGGCAGGGACCGCGGTGGGGAAGGCGAACCGGTCGGGGACGACCGGCTCGTCGAGGGCGAAGACGCTGGCATCCGGGGCTATCCGCTTGACGAGACCGGTCAGGACCTTGCCCGGACCGACCTCGACGAACGACGTCACGCCTGAGGCCCGCATCGTTTCGACCGCCCGGACCCAGTCGACGCCGGCGGTGAGGTGCTCGACGAGCTCGGCCCGGCAGGCCTCGCCCGTGGTCAGTGGTCGCGCGTCGGCGTTGGCGAGGAGCGGGGTCGTCGGATCGTGGAACGTCACGCCGGCGAGGATCGGGCGCATCGCGGCGGCGGCCTCGGCCATCAGCGGCGAATGGGCCGCGACGGAGACCGGCAGGACGACGGCTCGCCTCGCGCCGAGCTGCCTCGCGATCTCGGCCGCGGCGTCGATCGCGGCGCGCTCGCCGGAGACCACGACCTGGCCGGGTGAGTTGCGATTCGCGACGGCGAAGATCCCGTGCGCCGAGGCGCCCTCGACCAGGGCCGGCAGCGCGGCGTCGTCGAGGCCGAGGATCGCGGCCATGGCGCCATCACGACCGGCGCCGCTGGCCTGCATCTGGCGACCGCGCTCGCGAACGAGGCGGATCCCGTCTCGGAGGGACAGGACGCCGGCGGCGACCATCGCCGAGTACTGGCCCATCGAGTGGCCGGCCATGAACGCGGGCGCGATCGCCTCATCCGCCGCCGCCGACCGGTCCCGCAGGATCTCGAGGTACGCGATCGAGGTCGCGAGCAGGGCCGGCTGCGCCTGCTCCGTGCGATTGAGCGTCTCCTCCGGCCCGCCCCAGGCCAGGCGCGACAGCGGCTCGCCGAGGGCGGCGTCGGCCTCGGCGAAGACGCGGGCCGCCACTGGAGATGCCGTGGCGAGCGCCTCGCCCATGCCGACGTACTGGGAGCCCTGGCCGGGAAACACGAATGCGGTCGCGGACATGGTCTCAGCCATCGTGCGCGTCGGCGGGCCGCCCGAGCGTGGAACCCGTGCGCTCCTGCACACGATGTGGACCGTTCGGGGCTACCATCGGCCCCGTGATCGAGGAGCCGGGCCCGTGACCGAGGAGCGCACGCCCAGGTCGCTCATTCGGCGGCCCGCTCGCGCCGCCACGGTGCGGGCGATCGCGCGGCGCTTCGAGGCTGACCTGGGCGCCTCGATCCTGGCCCGCGGGCCGCACTTGCCGAACGTCCGCCAGATCTCGGAGCGCGTCGCGATGGGACGCGCCCTGTGGCGGGAGCTGGTCGTCGGCTTCGCCTCTCAGCTTGGCGACCTGCGGCTCGGCTTCACGCAGCTCGCCGCGCTCTACGTCCTGGCCGACGGCTCCTCGACGGTCGGTGAGCTGGCCGAGGTGCTCGGTCGCTCGCCGTCGGCGACGAGTCGCCTCGTCGACGGCCTGGTCCGCCGCCGGCTCGTCGAGCGCCGCGAGGAGCCCGAGGACCGGCGGCAGCGCCTCCTCGCCCTGACCCATCGTGGGCGCGCGCTCCTCCGCGCGGTCGATCGGGCACGGGCCGACCAGTTCCTGACGGCGGTCCGGCCGCTGCCCACGCCGGAGCGGGCCCTCGTCGCGATGGGCGTCGCCTCGCTGGCGACCCATGCCCTCTCGCGCCGCGGGCGCCTCATCGGCGGCGACAGGGAGTAACCGAGCTCAGCGCGTGCTCCGGCCCGGCGCGGGCGGCGGTGCAGTGCCGGGGCGCAGTCCCGGCGGCGCAGTCCCGGCGGTGCGGTCCCGGCGCCTGGCCCGCCGGCGGCCCCGTCAGGCCCGGTTCATCCGCCGGTAGAGGCGAGCCCAGCCGAGCAGCAGCACGATCACCACGACGAGGATCGTCGCGGTGATGAGCTTGCTCGTCGTGGCGCTCGGCCCCGCCTCGGATCCGCTGGCCTCGGTCACGGTGATCGTGCCGTGCATCGTGCTGGGATGGACGGCGCAGAAGTACGCGAACGTGCCCGCCGTCTCGAACGTGTGCGAGAACGAATCGCCGTTGTTGCGGAGCGTGATGCCCGAGTCGAAGACCGTGCCCGGCTTCGCGTCCGTGGACTGGCCCGAGGTGACGGAGTGGGGGGCGTCGATCGCCTGGGTCACCGTCCAGGTCACGGTCTGGCCCGCCTGGATCGTGAGGTCGGCAGGCTGGAACGTCGTCTGGATGATCGAGATCGCGCTGCCGCCGCTCGCCGCCGGCCCGCCGCTCGCGCCTGGCCCGGGGCTCTCGGCGGCTGCCACCCCGGCGAGCGCAAGGAGCCCCGCCACCGCGATGACGATGGCCCGGTGGGCGACCGGGACGAGATGTCGCGCCAGCGGGGCGCGTCGATCGGGCGTCATCCGCAGAACCTCCGAACGGCATCGTAGAGAACCGGGAGGCCCCACCGGAGCCCCTCGATCGAGACGCGCTCGTCGACCCCGTGCCACCGCTCCAGATAGCCCTCCGCGAACTCGTGGCGCAGCGGCGAGAAGCCATACGTCGGGACGCCGAGCGCGACGAGGTGCTTGGCGTCCGTGCCGAAGGGTGCCATGACCGGTAGCGGCACGCCCTCCGGGTCGGCGGCCGCCACCGAGTCGGCGAGGTCGCCGAAGAGCTCCGAGTCCGCGGGCGCCTCGATCCCTTCGCCGGTGAGGAACAGCTCGATCGTCACGCGCGACGCCAGCTCGGGCCCGAGGCGATCGACGACCCGGCGTCGCATCTCCGCCTCCGAGGTGCCGGGCAGGCGACGGCAATCGATCTCGATGACCGCCTCGCCGGGGATGACGTTGTACTTGACCCCGGCGTGGACGACGTTCGGCGAGATCGTGTCCCTGACGAGGGCCCGGATCACGCGGACGAGGTACGGCGAGCAGCCGTTGGCGGCTGCCCCGTCGAGCAGCCGCTCGTCGCCCCCGGCAAGCGCCCGGAGGATGCGGGCGGCTCGGGCGTCGGAGCCGCCGATGGCGTCCGCCGCGCCGTCCAGGAACGCCCGCATCGGCGCGGTGACGCGTGGCTCACCCGGCTCCGCGAGGCGCCGGATGGCTTCCGCCGCGAGGATCTCCGCGTTCTCGGCGCGGGGTATCGACCCGTGGCCTCCCGTCCCGTGGATCGTGATCCGGTAGACCGCGTAGCCCTTCTCGGCGACCTGGATCGGATAGAGCCGCCGGCCGCCGACCTCGACGGACACGGCGCCCGACTCGTTGATCGCGCCGGCGGCCCGCACGGTGTCGGGCCGGTGCTCGACGAGCCACGCGACCCCGGCCAGCCCACCCGCCTCCTCGTCCGCCGTGCAGGCGAACAGGACGTCTCGTCGAAGCCCGGGGATGGGATCGCTCGCCGGGTCGCGCCCGGCCGCCCGCGCCTCGGCCGCGAGCAGGCGGACGACCTCGAGCTCCATCGCGACGAGGTCCTTCATGTCGACGGCGCCGCGGCCGTAGACGTAGCCGTCGGCCACGTCGGCGGCGAACGGGTCGTGGGTCCAGCGCTCCGGCGGGGCGGGCACGACGTCGAGATGCGAGAGCAGGAGCAGCGGCTGGCCCCCGGTCCCGTCGCCGCGCAGCCGGACGACCACCGATCCGCGCCCGGGCACCGGCTCGAAGACCTCCGGGCGGAGGCGCGCGTCGGCGAGAGACGCCGCGATCCAGCGCGCCGCCTCGAGCTCCGCCGCGCCGCCCTGCGGATCCGGCGGGTTGATCGACGGGATCCGGATCAGGGCCCGCAGCGACTCCACGAGGCGATCGTGGGTCGTCGCCCAGGCGCCGTCGTCGAAGCGTGCCGAGGGACGGGGACGATCGCCCGCGGCCGCCACCCGGTCGCCTAGCTGCCGAGGAGGTTGGCGATGATGCCGAGGACGAATGCGCCGAAGGCCAGGAAGACGACCACTGCCAGCAGCAGCCGCCCATAGAAGCGCTCCTCGCGCCGGCCAGGCTCCGGGTCGGGATCGCGCCCGCCCGGGATGTACGGCGCCGAGAGGCCCCGTGCCCGCGCTCGTTCCGCGCGCGGTGAGTCGTAGGCGGCCGGGTCGGGCGGGATCGGATCGCTCACGGGGCCGAATTCTGACGTGCCGAGGGGGATCGCGTCGTCCGGTCAGCGATCACGCCTCGCCGGCCGGGCGGGCAAGGTGGGCTGCGGCCACTCGCTCCATCACGGCTCCGGCCGACGGCCCGGCGATGGCGGCGCAGAACGCGTCCGACGGGATGCCGAGTGCCCGGACCGGGCTCAACGCGGTGACCGTCGCCGTCCGCGGCGAGCGCCGCAGGAGCGCGATCTCGCCGATGCCGGCGCCGGGGCCGAGGCGCTGGATGGATTGCCCGTCGATGGACACCTCGACCTCGCCGGACTCGACGACCAGGAAGCGATCACCCGCCTCGCCCTGGCGCATCAGCGCCTCGTCGACCTCGAACCGACTCGGCTCGATCGCTGCGGCGAGCCGCTCGAGAGCGGTGAGCGGCAGCTCCGCGAACGCGGGGACCCGACGCAGGAGCCTGATGACGGACTCGTCGACCAGGCCGATGCGCGTGCCTCCACCTACCCGCGCGTACAGCAGCGCCGCGAACACGGGCAGGATCGCGCCGGCGGCGACGAGGGCGCCGCGGGGACCGGCGACGGCCAGGAAGACCGGGCCGAGGAGGCTGCCGATGACGACCCCGGCGCCGGCCGCTCCCTCGAACATCGCGAATGCGGCCCCGCGTTCGTCATTGGCGGTGGCGCGCTGGAAGATCGTGAAGGCCGCGACGTCGAAGGCGGCGTTCGCCAGGCCAACCGCGGCGAGGGCGGCGACCGCCACCGGCGTCGCGGGAGCCAGGCCGACGAAGGCGATCGGCAGGCCCCAGTAGGCGAGCGCTGCCGCGACGCCCCCGACCAGGCGGTCCGACCGGACGAGGGACATCGCGAGCATGCCGCCGAGCAGCCCGCCGATCCCCATCGCCGCGTAGAGCAGGCCGACGCCCGGATCGCCGAGCCCCAGCAGGACGACCGAGGCGACGACCACGAGGCTGTTGAGGAGGCCGCGCGTCACGGTCTGCAGGAATACCCCGACCAGCGTCCAGGCCACGGCCGGACGGCGCAGGGCCCGGGCGCCGTCCGCGATCCGCAGCCCACGCATACCCGAAGCCGCGGCGTCGAGTTGCTGCTCGAACCGGAGGCCGGTGAAGACCCACGCCGACGCCGCGATGCCGGCCGTCGCCGCGACGGCGACGAGGACCGGCGCGCCCAGCGCGATGACGAGCCCGGCGACCAGCGGTCCCCCGAACGAGCCCAGCCCCTCGACCGAGCCCCAGGCCACGTTTGCGGCGACGAGCTCGGCCGGGCTTCGAGCGACGGCCGGCATGAGCGTCGCCTCCGAGGGCCTGATCGGCGCACCCATCGTGGCCTCCAGTGCGGCGAGGACGCAGACGACTGGCGTCGGCCACGCGAGGGCGATGGCCACGGCGATGCCGACCGCCCCGAGGGTCCGGAGCGCGCTCAGGCCGACGAGGAGGGAGCGGGCCGGCCATCGTGCCAACCCGGCGGCGGAGAGC
>DATEZX010000347.1:0-5515 GCA_035255225.1 Candidatus Limnocylindrales bacterium | reverse complement strand
GACTGGTGGCCGATCGTGTAGGCGGGGCTCCCCGGCGCGGGGTTGAAGATCAGTGCGTTGGCAGAGAAGCCGGCGCTGGTCCAGGTGTTGATCGTGCCGTTGCTGGCCTTCTTCCCCACGAGGTTCGGGACGAGGCAGGTGGGCGTCGGCGTCGGCGACGGGGTCGCGACCGGCGTCGGCGACGGCACGGGCGGGACCGTCGGGGTGGGGGTCGGCACGGGGGCCGTCGACGCGACCGGAATGCCTTCGATGGCTCCGCTGCGCACGGGGAACGCCGCGCTGGAGGTCACCGCGACGCTGTTGCCGAGGATCGCGCTGATGACCGGGGTGATCAGGGCGAAGCGGCAGGTCAGGGTGACCTGGGCCGGGGAGCCGATGTCGGTGCCGCTCGGGAACGTCGGGCTCGGCAGCGTCGCCGGCAGGGTGCAGTTGATCTGGGCCGACTCGGTGTTGATCAGCCGCTGGTACTCGGCCTGGACGGTCGGGATGCCCGTGCCCGCCCAGCCGTCGGGGTTGAGGGCGGCGAAGTTGGCCGCCTCGCGGACGGCGTTGTTCAGGGTGATCCAGCCCAGGAACACGCGGCCGAAGTCGAGCCCGAACAGGACCATGAGCAGGACGACCGGCAGGGCGAGAGCGAACTCGACGAGGCTCTGACCGTTTCGTCCGGGACGCCCGCGGCGCGGTGTCGGGCGTATGCCCCGACGACCGATGCCCCTCGCGATCCCAGCTACCGTCATCGAGCGCAGACCCCCGGTCGTCGGTTCCGCGCAGGAGGCTCCCGCGCAGTCAGCCAGGCGACAGTATTCGGAGGGGCGCCCTTTCAGAACCCTTACCTATGGGCCGTACGATCGTCCCGGCCGGGGCAGGACCATCGTACCTACCAGCCCTCCCAGGGCAGGTTGCAGACGACGCAGCGCGAGCCGCGGTACTGGCGCCAGCCGCGCTCGAGGTCGACCTCGTAGCCGTCCCGCCACCGATGCGCGCCGAGGGCGTGGGCGGCGACCCACGCGGCGTCACCGCCGCGGCGAGCGATGGATCGCGTCGCCCGCTCGAAGGCCGCGGCAACGGCGTCGAGGAGACCAAGGGCGAGGGCCATTCGAGCTCCCTGCGCGGCACCGGGGACGACGTTGCGGCGACGTTGCAGCAACGGCCGCGGCATCTCGGCGGCGTGTCGACGCGCAACGCTAGCCGCGCTAACCGTCGCGCTTCTGTCAACTGGGCGACAGCGTCGGAAGCCCGTTGTAACGCTCCTGCGGCCACGCTTGGACGATGACGCCCATCGAGGTCGCGACGGGCCCTCCCATCCCGCGCCTCCTCGAGGTCGTGCCTCCGGACGAGCTTGCTCGGCTCGGCCGCGACCTCGATCGCGTGCACCTGCCGGCCGGACGCCTGCTCACGACGGCTCATGACCCGCCGCGGCGGATCTTCTTCCCGGACACGGCCGTCGTCGCGCAGTCGCTCGCCATGGGCGATGGCCGGACCGCGGGCGTCGGGATCGTCGGCAACGAGGGCATGATCGGATCGGCCGCGATCGCCGGCCCGAACGAGGCGGCCGGCACCGAGGCCTCGGTCCAGGTCGCCGGGTCGGCGTGGACGATGACCGCGGAGCGCTTCCGAGCCGGGATCCGGGCGAGCGACGCCCTCCGGACGGCGATCGAGCGCCACCTGGTGGTCCTGCTCGGCCAGCGCGCCCAGACCGTGGCCTGCAACCGGCTCCACGGCCTCGACGAGCGTGCCGCCCGGTGGCTGCTGCTGATCCACGACCGGATCGAGGGCGACACGTTCGCCCTGACGCAGGAAGCCTTCGCCGACCTGCTCGGCGTCTCGCGCCCGGCCGTCTCGACGGTCGGGGCACAGCTGGCGCGAGCCGGCGCGGCGGAGTTCCGCCGGGGCGTCGTCCACGTCCACGACCCGCGGGCCCTCGAGGCGGCCTCGTGCGAGTGCATCGTCGCCGACCGCGACGCGTTCCGACCGATCGGGCGCCACGTCGGGGCCACGTCCGCCGAGCGCCAACAGGATCGGGCCCTCGGCATGCTCCAGCCCCGGATCCGTCGAGCCAGGTGAGCGCACGGCACCTGGAAGTGGGCCGGCGTGTGCTGCCTCGGCTCGATCGGTCGAGCCGTCCCGCTCCTGCCGCCCTTCGGTCGGTCGCCGGGCGCTAGCCCCCGATCCGGCCGGGCGCCAGGACGTCCCGGTCCTCGGGGTGGCGCTCGAAGTGGGCCTGGAAGAGCGGGCACATCGGGCTGATCCGGACACCCGCCGCCCGGGCATCGCCCACGACCCGTTGGACGAGCGCCGCGGCGATGCCTCGCCCACCGAACGCGGGAAGGACCTCGGTATGGATGGCCACGAGCCGCCGGCCCATCCGACGGTACTCGACCCAGCCGGCGAGGGCACCGTCGACGACGGCCTCGTAGCGCCCCCGGAGCGGGACGTCGGTGATCTCGGGTTCGGTCATGCCGGGACCTCCGCAAGGGCTTCGGGCGGTGCGGCCGGTCGCAGCTGCCGGTCGAGCTCGGGGAACCTTCGCGCGACGCCGACCACCCCGAGCATGCACAGGATGCCGCCGCTGATCGCCGACAGCTGGGCGCCGATGACCGACGCCACCGCGGCGGCCTCGATGTCCCCGATCCGCGGGCCGCTCGTGACGACCAGCGAGTGGGTGGCCATGACCCGGCCCCGGAGCTGGTCCGGCGTCGAGAGCTGGACGAGCGTCGAGCGAAGCACGGCCGAGAGGACGTCGGCCCCGCCGGCGATCGCGAGGAACGCCAGCGCGAGCGGGAACGAGAACGTCGAGGCTCCGAACAGGGCGATCGCGAGGCCCCAGGCCAGGACCGCGACGATGATCCCCCGCCCGATGCGCTGGACCCGCGTGACCAGGCCCGAGAGGAACGTCGCGATGAAGGCGCCGACCGCGGGCGCCGCGTTGAGGAGCCCGACGCCGACCGGACCGGCCCGGAAGACGTCGAGGGCGAGCGCCGGGAACAGCGCGTTCGGCATGCCGAAGATCATGGCGTTGAGATCGATGGCGAACGTCGACAGGATCACTCGCCTCCGGCGAACGAACCCGAGTCCCTCGCGGATGGCGGCGAGACCCGGGCGCCCGCCGGCGACGAGCGGTGGGATCGGCGGCAGGTTCGCGACCGCGGTCAGCATGACCCCATAGGTCAGGACATCGACCAGGTAGGCGCCGGACACGCCGACCCCGGCCAGGAGCAGGCCACCGACCGCGGGGCCGATGACCGAGCCGGCGTTGAAGCTCAGGCTGTTCAGGGCGATGGCCGCGGTCAACCGGTCGGGCGGCACGAGGCGCGGGATCGACGACGATCGGGTCGGCATGTCGATGGCGCTGAACGACGAGGCGACGAACGCGATCGCATAGAGGGCGAGCACCGGCGGCTGGCCGAGCGACACGACGGCGAGGACGAGGCTGCAGACGGCCATCGAGGCCTGGGTGAGGAGCAGCAGGCGCCGTCGATCGACCACGTCGGCGAGGCTGCCGCCGAACAGCGCGAACAGCAGCAGCGGGACGAGCTGAGTGAGCGTCAGGCCCGCGATCGCGAGCGTCGAGTGGGTGATGACGTACACCTGGTACGGCAGGGCGACCCGCGTGATCTGGCCGCCGATGACGTTGACGCTCTGGCCAGCCCACAGCAGCCGATAGGCCGGCAGGTCGCGGAGCGGCGAGACGTCGACGAGCGCGCCGCGGATGCGGCGTGTTCGGCTCACGCGGGCGGCTCCGGGTCCTCGATCTCGGGTACGAAGGGCTGGCCGGTGATGAGCCTCGAGTTCCGGCCGTGGGTCAGGAAGCTCCAGGCCCACCGGACCAGGACGACCATCCGGTTCGCGAAGCCGATCAGGTAGACGATGTGGATGCCCAGCCACAGCGCCCAGGCGGCGAAGCCGCTCTGGCGACCGAACGGCCCCAGCCAGGGGATGTTCGTGACGCCCGCCAGCCGGCCGATGACCGCGACGTCCCCGCGATTGACGTAGTGGAACGGCTTGATCTCCGCGGCGCGGCCGTCGAGCCGCGTCTGGATCGAGGCTGCCGCATACCGGCCGGGCTGGATCGCGCCCTGGGCCACGCCGGGGACCGGGCCGCCCTTTGGCCCGCCCGGCTGGATCGCCGCATCGCCGATGACGAAGATCTCGGGGTGGCCCGGCACGGTCAGGTCCGGGCCGACCTTCAGCCGACCGCTCCGGTCGGCCTCGGCGCCGGTCGCCGCTGCGACCTTGCGGACGAACGAGCTGGCCTGGACCCCGGCCGCCCAGAGGACGGTCCTGGCCGGGACGCGCTCGGACGACTCGTGGTCGGTCCCGCTGCCGGTCGTCACCGTCACCCCGTGGTCGTCGATGTCGGTCACGAGAGCGCCCGTCCGAACCACGACGCCGAGGTGCTCGAGCTGGCGCTTCGCGGAGCGCGAGCGATCCTCCGGGTACGGCGGCAGGACGCGTGGCAGGCCTTCGACGAGGAGGATGTTCGCCTCCGCCGGGACGATCTTCCGGAAGTCGCGCCGGAGCGTGTCGTGGGCGATCTCGCCGAGCGAGCCGGCGAGCTCGACCCCGGTCGGGCCACCGCCCACGACGACGAACGTCATCCACTCGCGCCGGCGCTCGGGGTTGTGCTCACGCTCGGCGGCCTCGAAGGCGATCAGGATTCGGCGCCGCATCTCGGTGGCGTCGTCGATCGACTTGAGGCCCGGCGCGAACCTCGCCCACGCATCGTGGCCGAAGTACGAGTGATGCGCGCCCGTCGCGACGACGAGGGTGTCGTACGGGATCGGGCCGCCGTCCGAGAGCTCGATCTCGCGCCTCGCGGGGTCGATCGCCACCGCCTCGCCGAGCAGGACGGTCACGTTGCGGTGCCGGCGAAGGATGCTCCGGAGCGGCTGGGCGATCTCGCCCGGGGCCAGGGCCCCGGTCGCGACCTGGTAGAGCAGCGGCTGGAAGAGGTGGTAGTTGTGGCGATCGACGAGGGTCACGTCGATCCGCGCGTCGCCGGCCAGGCGCTGGGCCGCGTTCAGCCCGCCGAATCCTCCCCCGACGATGACGACCCGGTGCCGTTGGCCCGCCTGCGCGGCCGAGGGACGCTGCTGCACCTGCTCATCTTGCCCCGCGCGAGGCTCGGTCGCCCTATCGTGCGCGGGTGCAGCCATTCCGGTTCGTGATCGATGCCAGCCGCGCCCCGTCGGGCCGGGCGTGGCTCGAGATGGCGCGGCGCGCCGAGGCGCTCGGCTACGCGGCGCTGTACATGCCGGACCACCTCGGACGGCAGTACTCGCCGCTGCCGGCGCTGGCGGCCGCCGCGGCGGTGACGACGACCCTGCACGTCGCGCCATACGTCGCGGCCAATGACTACCGGCACCCGCTCATGCTCGCCCGCGAGCTCGCCACCATCGACGTCCTGTCGGCCGGCCGAGTGGAAATCGGGATCGGGGCCGGTTGGCGGATCGCCGACTACCGGCAGCTCGGCCTGGCCTATGACCCGCCGCCCGTCCGCATCGACCGCCTCGTC
>DATEZX010000346.1:0-6613 GCA_035255225.1 Candidatus Limnocylindrales bacterium | reverse complement strand
GGCTTGACGACGACGCGATCGCCGAGCGGATGGAGCTTCGAGGCGGTCTTCGTCGCACTCGCAGTGGCCAAGGTGTGTCCCTCCTGGAACGGACTTCGGGTTTCGGGTTCGGGGGTCGTGGGTGCGCCGTCCGCGTCAGCTGACGATGGCGAGGATGTCCTTCTGGCTGACGATGAGGAGCTCTTCGTCGTCGACCTTGAACTCGGTCCCGGCGTACTTGCCGTACAGGACCTTCTGGCCGACCTTGACGTCCATCGCCATCCGCTTGCCGTCGTTGTCGAAGGCGCCCGGGCCGACGGCCAGGATCAGGCCCTCCTGGGGCTTCTCCTTCGCGGTGTCAGGCAGCACGATCCCGCTCTTCGTCATCTCCTCGCGCGGCGTCGGCTTGACGACGACGCGATCGCCGAGCGGATGGAGCTTCGAGGCGGTCTTCGTCGCACTCGCAGTGGCCAAGGTGTGTCCCTCCTGGTGGTCCGGCCGGTTCCGCCGCGGGCGGCGAACGCGTTCCGGATCGGGTCCCAAGTTGTGTGCGCTCCGAGGTGCTGCCTGGTCCCGCACATGCCGGTGCCCCTCGCTGCCTCCGGGCACCCCGGCCACGCTGCGTGGACCGTGGTTAGCACTCTCGGTGTGAGAGTGCTAGCGAGTCTACGAGGGCCGCTCCGCGGCTGTCAACTGGCGCGCCATCGACCGCCAGGCCACGACGCCAACCGCAGCCAGCGCACCGTTCCAGGCGGTGAGCACCAGGGGCCAGGGCGCGGGCAGTGCGAGGAGCGTCCCGAGGGCCGCAAGCGGGACCCCGACGACGCCGGTGACGATCCCGAGCGCGATCGCCGGACGGTTGCCCACGACCGCGAGGGCGGCCCAGGCGACGTGCCCGACGACGAGCAGCCCGAGGGCGAGCGGCAGGGCGTCCGAGCCGCCGAGTGGTCCGCTGGGGGCCATCGGCGCGATGAGCAGCGGACGGAGCAGCAGGCCGACCGCGAAGGCGATCCGCCACGTGTTGGGGCCGCGGCGACCGCCTGGCTTCGCGCGATCGCGCGCGCTGGGCGTCACGGTCGGCCCGTCGCCCGACCATCGATCAGGGCCCGGAACGTCGCGTCGTACGCGGCGACGAGGGCGCGGCCGAAGGCGCCGTCGGCCTCGCCACGGGCGCGGGCCACGGCCTCGGCCGTCGCCCGGACCCACTCCGGCTCGTTCCGGCGGCGCGGCGCGCTGGGCGGTGAGAGGTACGGCGCGTCCGTCTCGACGAGCAGGCGGCTCGACGGTGCCAGCGCCGCAACCTCGCCGAGGGTCGCCTCCTCCCCCGCCCGGAACGCGAGGCCCGAGATCGAGATCGACAGGCCGCGCGACAGGGCCTGCTCGGCAAACGACGCGGGCCCGGAGAACGAGTGGAGGACCGCGGGCGGGCGGCGCCACGTGGTCCCGACTCGGATGCCGGCCTCGTCGAGCGCGGCCAGCATGGCGTCGTGGGCCGCCGTGCTCCCGGCCGCCGATCGGCAGTGGAGGATGACCGGCTTGGCCACGTCGAGGCCGAGCTCGAGGTGTCGCCGGAGGTTGTCCAGCTGGGCGACCTCGGGCGAGAACATCCGGTCGAAGTCGAGGCCGGTCTCGCCGACGGCCACGACCCGGTGGTCGCGAGCCAGGCGATCGATCCCGAGCCAGGCCGCGGCGTCGGCTCGGGCTGCGTCATGGGGGTGGATGCCGGCCGCCGCGTCCAGCCAGGCGTGGCTGCTCACGAGGTCGATCGCGGCGGCCGATGAGGGGAGATCCCAGCCCGGGACGAGGATCCGCTCGACGCCGGCCAGTCGTGCCCGCTCGATGACCTCGTCGCGGTCCGCGTCGAAGCGCTCGGCCTGGAGATGGCAATGGCTGTCGACGAGCCGCATCGCCGGCAGCCCCGGACGCCTCAGCCGGCGCGGCTGCTCTGGAAGAGTCCGACCTCGCTGCCCTCCGGATCCGTGACGACGGCGAACCAGCCCATGCCCGGGATCTCCTGCTTGGGCTCCTTCGTCGTGCCGCCGTTCGCGTCGGACGCCGCCAGGGCATCGTCCATCGAGGCGACCTCGATGTAGATCCGAAGGTTGTGGCCAACCGAGACGTCGCGCTTGCCGATCGCGCCGCCGTAGCCCTCGGCCGTCCGGAAGAGGTAGTAGTCCGGGAACTCGGGCATCGTCCCGAACTCCCAACCGGCGACGGCGCCGTAGAACTTCTGGGCCCGCTCGGGGTCGTCGGCCGGGAACTCGACGTGGTTGATCTCACCGTGCGCCATGACTGACCTCCTGCGCTCTGCCGGCCGTCGGCCGGCGTCCACATCGACTCGATGATCAGCCTACCGGCGTTTCGACATCGAGGCGCGGGAAGAGCGGAACCGCCGCGCCGAGCGTGCCCGCCTCGGACCCATGACGGCCCCACTCGAGCTCCTCGAGGAGCGGCGGCCCGCCGTTGCCGTCCGAACCGTACGGATACGCATACCCGAGCTGGGCCAGGACCCGCGGCGCGATCGAGGGCATGAACGGAGCCGCGGCCAGGCCGACGAGCCGGCAGGCCTCGATGAGGTCGCCGAGCACGCCCCGCAGGCGGGCTGCCGCGGCGTTCGCGTCCGGGTCCGTGGGGTCACCGGACCGGGCGGTCTTCGCGAGCGACCATGGCGCCTCGGCCTCCACGAGGCGGTTCGCGGCGCCGACGAAGTCCCACAGCGCGGCGAGGGCTTCGTGGAGCAGGCAGCCCTCGACGGCGACGGCCGCCGCACGCCGTGCCTCGGCCCAGGGTGCCGCGAGTGTCGCCGCGGCCGGCGATCGAGGAGCGGGTCGAACCCCGTCCAGGTAGCGCGAGGCCATCGTCACGGTGCGGTTCACGAGGTTCCCGAAGTCGTTCGCGAGGTCGGCGTTGTAGCGCCGGACGAAGCTGTCCCACGACACTTCGGTGTCGCGATCGAAGGCGACCTCCCGAAGCGTGACGAAGCGCGCACCATCGGCCCCGAAGGCGGCGACGACGTCGGTTGGATCGAGCATGTTGCCGCGGCTTTTGCTCATCCGCTCGCCGCCGCGGGCGAGCAGCCAGCCGTGGACCCAGACCTTCCGCGGCAGCTCGATCCCGGCGCTCATGAGCATCGCCGGCCAGATGATCGTGTGGAAGCGGTTGATGTCCTTGCCGATGACGTGCAGGTCAGCCGGCCACCACTTCGAGAAGGCCGCGGGTTCGTCGGGGAAGCCGGCGCCGGTGATGTAGTTGATGAGGGCATCGAACCAGACGTAGATGACCCCGGCCTCGGGGTCCCACGAGCCGTCCTCTCGCTGGGCCGTCTCGCCGTTCTCGGCGATCGGGAATGGGATGCCCCAGTGGAAGGTCTCTCGCGAGATCGAGATGTCGTCCAGGCCCGCCCGGAGGAAGGCCAGCATCTCGTTCTTGCGGTACTCCGGCTGGACCCACTCTGGATGGGTCTCGTAGTGGGCCAGGAGGCGATCGCGGTAGGCGGACAACCGGAAGAACCAGTTCCTCTCGGTCAGCCACTGGAGCTCGGTCGAGGGGTGGTTCGGGCAGCGCGGCTTGCCGTCGGGTCCGTCCTCGAGGTCGGAGGGCGCCTTGAAGCCCTCGTTCGGGCAGTACCAGCCCTCGTAGCGGCCGAGGTAGACGTCGCCGTTGGCGTAGGCCCGGCGGACCATCTCCTGGCTCGCCCGGCGGTGGTCGGGATCGGTCGTCCGGATGAAGCGGTCGGGCGCGATGAGCAGCCCGTCCTCGGCCGCGGTGAACAGCCCGACCATCTCGTCGACGAAGTCCTTGGTGCCCCGATCCAGCTCCTTCGCGCGCTCGGCGATGTTGACCGAGTGCTCATCGGTGCCGGTCAGGAAGCGCGTCTCGTCGCCTTTCATCCGGTGCCACCGCGCGATCGCGTCGGCGCCGATGACCTCGTACAGGGTGTGGAGGCCGGGCCTGTTGTTCGGATAGGCGATCGCGGTGGTCAGGTAGTAGCGGGAGCGCTCTGGCATGGGGACCTCGCCTGGGGGATGGCTGAGGGATCGTGGCGCGCGGATCGGGTGGCGGCGGTCCCGCGGGATCGGCGGGCGCAACGCCGCGTCGAGGTGGGCGGTCGAGGGACCGCCTGTGGCCGGGTCAGGCCGGGCGGGCGCTCGACCGCCCGGGCATTGCCATGCGGCTCCCGAGGCGGGTCACGCCGGGATGATCGCGGCGCGCCGACGGATCGGTCAAGCGCCGGTCGCGCCCGTCCGTCAGTGGCGGAAGTGGCGGCGGCCCGTGACGACCATCGCCGCGCCGGCGGCGTCGACCGTGGCGAGGGTCTCGGCGTCGCGGAGCGAGCCACCTGGCTGGACGATCGCGGTCACCCCCGCATCGAGCAGGACGCGCGGGCCGTCGGCGAACGGGAAGAAGGCATCCGAGGCAGCCACCGAGCCTCGCGCGCCGCCGCTGGCCTCGTGGAACCGTCCGGCCTTGGCGACGGCCTGGCGGCAGGCGTCCACGCGGCTGACCTGGCCCGAGCCAAGGCCGACGAGCTGGCCGTCGCGGACGAGGACGATCGCGTTCGAGACGACGCCCCGCACCAGTCGCCAGGCGAGGTCGAGGTCGGCCCGCTCACGGTCCGTCGGCTCACGGCGGGAGGCGACCGCCCAGCCGCCGGTATCGTCGAGACCGCTGTCGGGTGCCCCGACGAGCACGGCGCCGCCCGCCGTCCGGATCGAGCCGAGGGCGTCGACCGCGGTCGCGCTCGGGGCCGGGCTGCCGAGCGACGCGTCGACGACGAGGCGGAGGTTCGGCTTGACGGCCAGGACCTCGAGTGCCCCCGGCTCAAAGGCCGGTGCGACGACGACCTCGAGGAAGATCGAGGTCAGCGCCCGGGCGAGCTCGGCGTCGACGGGGCCGGTGACCGCCACGACCCCACCGAACGCCGCATCGGGGTCGCCGGCGAGCGCGGCCGCCCAGGCGTCGAGCAGCGTGGGTCGCTCCGCGGCGCCGCAGGGATTGGTGTGCTTCACGATCACGCACGCCGGGTCACGGAGGAGGCGGGCCAGCGCCGCCGCGGCGGACGCGTCGAGGACGTTGTTGTAGCTCAGGGCCTTGCCCTGGAGCGGCGGCTGGCCGGTCGCGAACGGCCCGTCGGAGGCCCGCGCCCGCCGATCGGTGCGGCGGTAGCGAGCCGCCGCCTGATGGGGGTTCTCGCCGTAGCGCAGCGTCTCGACCTTCTCGAGCGGCACGACGAGGATCGGTGGGTACGGGTCCTCGGAGCGTGGCAGCCCCGGCTCGGGCGGCAGCGCGACGCCGGCCTGGTCCATCCGGCCCGGCAGCTCCGCGGCGATCCGGGCGTCGTAGGCGGCGGTGTGGCGGAAGGCCTCGATCGCCAACGCCGAACGGAGGCCGAGCGGCGCACCACCGGGTTCGGCGAGCGCGGCGAGGACCTCGTCGTAGCGAGCCGGGCGGGTGACGATGGCGACCGTGGCATGGTTCTTCGCTGCCGCGCGCACGAGGGTCGGCCCGCCGATGTCGATCTCCTCGATCAGCTCGTCGAGGCTGATGCCGTCGCGCTCGGCCGCGGCCGCGAACGGGTAGAGGTTGACGACGACCACCTCGAACGGGGCGATCCCGGCCTCGATGAGCGCCTGGCGGTGCTCCGGCCGCCGCCCGTCGGCGAGGACCCCACCGTGGATCGCGGGGTGGAGCGTCTTGACGCGGCCGTCGAGCATCTCTCGGAAGCCGGTCACGGCGGCCACGTCGGTGACCGACAAGCCCGCCTCGCGCAGCGCTCGCGCCGTCCCACCGGTCGAGACCAAGTCGAAGCCGAGCGCCAGGAGCCCGGTCGCGAAGGGGACGAGGCCGGACTTGTCGCTGACAGAGAGCAGGGCTCGCCTCGGCCTGGGGATCGCCGCGTCGGCCACCGCAGGGTCGATCTCGACCCGGCGACCGCCGGGCACGACGTGCACCGCCTCGGCCAGCAGCAGTGCCACGGCGCGCGGAAGGAGGCGATGCTCGACGGCCTTGATCCGCTCGTGCAGCAAGGCCTCGTCGTCGGCGCCCAGGACCGGCACCGCCTCCTGCAGCACGATCGGACCGCCGTCGAGGGACGCGTCGACGAGGTGGACCGTGCCGCCGCTCAGCGCGACGCCGTGGGCCAGGGCATCGCGGACGGCATGGCCGCCCGGGAACGCCGGGAGCAGTGACGGATGCGTGTTCAGGATCCGGCCCTCGAAGGCCGCGAGCGTGGCCGGCCCGACGAGTCGCATGTACCCGGCGAGGACCACGGCGTTCACGCCCGCCGCGGTGAGCGTCTCGGCGAGGAGCCGATCGGCCGCCGCGCGGTCACCGGGATCGGCCGACGCGAGGCCCGGCAGGAGGGCGGTCTCGATCCCCTGCTGCGCCGCCCACTCGAGGGCCGAGCAGGGGCGATCGGCGAACACGAGCCCGACCCGGCCGCCGAGCTCGCCGCGGCCCGCGACCGACGCGAGGGCGCGGAGGTTGCTGCCCGCGCCCGAGACGCCGACGGCGATCCGCTTCGCGTCGCGACGGGTCACGGCCACGCGGGTCATGGACGGAGGGGCGGCAGCGTCTCGAGCGGGCCCTCGGCGTAGCGCTCGCCGCCCAGCGCCACGGCCGGGACGACCTCGCC
>DATEZX010000345.1:0-2258 GCA_035255225.1 Candidatus Limnocylindrales bacterium | reverse complement strand
AACGACACGACGACGATCGGCGTCGCGCCGCCGGACCACGCCACGTCGGCGAGGCGTCGGACGGTCGGCACGCCGTCGGCGTCGGCGAGGGCCGATTCGGGCTTCGCGGCGAGGATGACGGCGGCGACGGTCACGGTCCGGCGATCGTAGCAGCGGGCTCCGTGGGCCGGGACAGCGTGAGCCGACGCTCGGCGTCACGCCGAGCGTGTGCGACAATCCGCCGGCCCATGGACCTGATCCACCGCTCCGCGCTGCCCGCCGACGGCGACCCCGAGCTCGTCGCCCGCGATGACGTCCGCAACGTCGCGATCGTGGCCCATGTCGACCACGGCAAGACCACGCTCGTCGACGGGCTGCTTCGCCAGACGGGAACCTTCCGCTCGAACGAGCAGCTCGTCGACCGGGTCCTCGACTCGGGCGACCTCGAGCGCGAGAAGGGCATCACGATCCTCGCCAAGCAGACGACGGTCGAGCACGACGGCGTCCACCTCAACATCGTCGACACGCCGGGTCACGCCGACTTCGGCGGCGAGGTCGAGCGATCCCTCCTGATGGTCGACAGCGTCCTGCTGCTCGTCGACGCGGCCGAGGGTCCGCTGCCACAGACTCGCTACGTCCTTCAGAAGGCCATGGCCCGGCGGCTCCCGGTCGTGGTTGCGATCAACAAGATCGACCGCTCGGACGCGCGCCCGGCGGAGGTCCTCGATGCCGTCTACGAGCTCTTCATCGACCTCGGCGCCAACGACGATCAGATCGACTTCCCGGTCGTGTATACGAATGCGAAGGCGGGCACCGCGACCCTCGACCTCGCCCGACCCGGCAAGGACCTCCGGCCGCTCCTCGACCTCCTGGTCGCGGTCACCCCGCCACCCCGCGTCGTGCCCGGCCATCCTCTCCAGTTGCTCGTGACCAACCTCTCGGCCAACGACTACGTCGGCCGGATGGCCGTCGGCCGGATCACCAATGGCGCGATCCGCCTCGGCCAGCGGATCGTGGTCGTCCGGGAGGAGAGCGACGACGCCACGGGAGCCGTCGAACCGGGCAGGACCGTCACCCTCGTCGGCACGGTCACGAGCCTCCAGACCGCCCGCGGCATCGAGCGCATCGACATCCCGGAAGCCTCGGCCGGGGACATCGTCTCCGTGGCCGGGCTCCCGGACGTCACGATCGGCGACACGATCACCGATCCCGCCGACCCGCGGCCGCTCCCGCGGCTCGACGTGGACGCGCCGACGCTCCGGATGACGTTCGGCGTCAACACGTCGCCGCTCGCGGGTCGAGAGGGACGGTACGTCACCTCGAGGCAGATCAAGGCGCGCCTCGATCGCGAGGTCCTCGGCAACGTCTCGATCGAGGTCCTGCCGACTGCGTCGGGCGACAGCTTCGAGGTGCGCGGCCGTGGCGAGCTGCAGCTGGCCGTGCTCATCGAGCAGATGCGGCGCGAGGGGTACGAGCTGACGGCGTCGCGCCCGGAGGTCATCCTTCGCCAGACCGCAGCGGGGCTCGAGGAGCCCTACGAGCGGATCACGGTCGACATCCCGCCCGACTTCATCGGCGCGGTCCAGGCCGCGCTCAGCGGCCGGAAGGGCCGCCTCGAGCAGATGACCAACGACGCCGACGGGCGGGTTCGGCTCGAGTACGTCCTGCCGGTCCGCGGCCTCATCGGCTATCGCGGCCAGCTCCTGACCGAGACGCGAGGCACGGCCCTCTTGCACCAGATCGGCGAGGGCTACGGGCCGTGGGCCGGCGAGGTCACGCATCGCACGAACGGCGTCCTCGTCGCCGATCGCGCCGGGACCTCGAATGCCTATGCGCTGTTCAACCTGCAGGAGCGGTCGGAGCTGTTCGTGGGCGCCGGCGTCGAGGTCTACGAGGGCATGGTCGTCGGCGAGAACGCACGGTCGGGCGACATGGACGTCAACCCGACGAAGGAGAAGAAGCTCACCAACATCCGGACCCACGCCCACGACGAGGCCCTCCGGCTCACCCCGCCGCCGCCGCTGACCCTCGAGGCGGCCATCGAGTTCATCGCCGAGGACGAGCTCGTCGAGGTGACGCCGTCGTCGATCCGGCTGCGCAAGCGGCAGCTGCCCAAGCACGAGCGGGAGCGCGAGCGCGGCCGCGCGTTCGACCGGGACCGGGAGGGCGCCCCCGCGTGACCGGCGCCGGCTCCGGCATCCGCGCCGCGTACAGCTCATGGCCGGACTTCAACCGGCGGCTCATGCGGCGCGTCGCGGCCCTCACCGATGAGCAGCTCG
>DATEZX010000344.1:0-2495 GCA_035255225.1 Candidatus Limnocylindrales bacterium | reverse complement strand
GGGCGTGAGCCGCTCGAGGATGTCGCGCGGCACGACCCGCCGCATCGCCTTCGGCCGGCGAACCCGGACGTTCGCGAACAGCTCGCGATCGGTGACGAACACCAGCCCGTCCGGGCCGCCCTCGAAGCCGCCGTTGAGGCTCCGGTCGACGAGGGCGACCGCGCCCGGCGGCGGCGGCTCGGTGAGGACGTCCGTGACGCCGGTCGCGACGCCGGCCTCCTCGAGCAGCTCGGCGAGGCGCGGCGCCTGGTCGGAGGTGATGACGATCCGGTGCGGCGTGCCCTCGCCGCTCCCGGCGCGGGCCCGCCCGGGCCCAGCCTCGACGCGGGTCGCGGCACCGCCCTGCCCGCCGCGCCACAGCTCGACCGCCTCACCGATCCGCTGCGCGCGGCCCGGCGGGAGCGTCGGCTCGCGCCATCCGAAGAGGTCGCCCGACGAGGTGCCGCCGCCGGCGATCGCCGCCTCCCGGGCGACCTCGGACTCCCAGGTCAGCTCGAGGGTCCGCGCCCCGAGCAGGCGGGCCTTCCACGGGCGCGGTCCGAGGATCGTCGCCGGCCAGTCCCTGGGCAGCTCGCCGGCCTGGACGAGCTCGTCGCGCCGCTCGTCCGCCTGGCGCCACAGGAAGGCCGCGGCCTCCGCGACGTCGCCCGGCTCGTCGAGCACGAGCACGGCGTCCGCGGCAACGTGATCGAGCCCGGTCGCGGGCGCCAGGAGCGGCGCCCAGACCTCGGCCGCGTCCTCGACGTCGGCCGCCCGCGAGCCCGTCCGGGCGGCCCGGCTCGGCGTGCGATCCGCGCCCGGCGCCGAACCTGCCGGTCCCGCCATCCGCTCCAGGTCGGCCGCCAGGCGCTCCGGCAGCCGCCCAGCGGCGTGCAGCGCTCCGGCGAGGCGCTCGCGGAGCTCCGCGCCGCCCGACGGCAGGAGGAACTCGGACGCCGGCAGCAGGACCACCTCGTCCGCTCGGCCCACCGAGCGCTGGTCGGTCGGGTCGAACCGGCGCAGGGACTCGACCTCGTCGCCGAAGAGCTCGATCCGGATCGGGAGGCCGGCTGACGGCGGGAAGACGTCGACGAGCCCGCCGCGGCGCGCGACCTCGCCCTTGCCGGCAACCTCGAGGACCGGGTCATAGCCAAGCTCGAGGAGCTCGGCCATCAACGCCGCCTGACCGACCCGGCTGCCGACCCTGAGCGTGCGCGGCTCGGCGGGCAGATCCTCCGGGCGAAGGGTGTGCTGAAGGAGGGCCTGGACGCTCGCCACGAGGATCGCGGCGCGCCCGCTCCGCCAGGCGCTCAGCGCCGCGACCCGCGCCGCGGTCTCGTCCGCGACCAGCTCACTCCGCTCGTAGGCGAGCGCCGTGCGCGGCTCCAGGACGGCCACCGCGGATGGATCGCCGACCCATGCCGCCAGCTCCTCGGCCACCCGATCGCCGATCTCCGCGTCCCGGGCGATCCAGCAGATCCGTTCCCCCGCCACGATCGAGAGGGCCGCGGCGAGGTACGTCTTGGCGCCGTGGGGCACGGAGGTGAGACCCACGTGGCGACCGCGACCGGTGATCGAAAGGCGTTCGCGCAGCGTCGAGAACGCGCCGCTGTCGGCGAGGAGCGGAGGCAGGACCGATAGGTCGGGAATCCGCCTGCCGGGCGCGGCCGCTGCGACCACGGCGGCGCTGCGTTCGGCGAGGCGTCGCTCCCAGCCGCGTCGGCCACGCATCGGCGGCGCGCTCATCCGGCGCTCACTCGCCGCTCATCCGGCGGCCACCCGGCGCTCATCCACGGCTCGCTCGGCGCTCATCCCTCGTCCGCGAGGTCGGCCGGGCCGGCCTCACCGCCGCCCGCGCCGCCCGGTCGGACCCTCCGCCAGCCCGTGCGCGTGCGGCGGATGCCGTGGGCGTCTGGCGGGCCGTCGATCGCGCCGGGAGGCGCTGTCCGCGCCTCGTCCGCGGGCCGCAGCTCGAACGGGTTGAAGCGCGTCGCCGCGCGGCTCGTGCCCTCTCGAGCCCACGCCTCGACCGCGTCCGCCGCGGCGTCGAGCAGCTCCGGCAGGCGGACCCGCTCGTCCGGTCGGAAGACCGACAGGACGTGATCCCGGAACCCCTGATCAGGCGAGCCGATGCCGACCCGGAGCCGGCTGAAGCCCTCGTTGTCGAGCTCGCCGATGATCGACCGCAGGCCGTTGTGGCCACCAGGGCCTCCGCCCTCGCGGAACCGGAGCTTGCCGAAGGGCAGGGCGAAGTCGTCGACAACGATGAGCATCTCCGACAGCGGCGCCCTCGTGCGCGCCAGCACCTTGCGGACCGCGAGACCCGAGTCGTTCATGAAGGTCATCGGCTTGACCAGCAGCAGGTCGAGGCCCAGGTAGCGCCCGCCGACGGTCGACGCGGCATCGCGATCCCGGCCGCGCCCCGACCACCCGGCCCGATCGGCGAGTCGGTCGAGGACCATCCAGCCGATGTTGTGGCGGGTCTTCGCGTACTGCTCGCCGGGGTTACCGAGTCC
>DATEZX010000343.1:0-2133 GCA_035255225.1 Candidatus Limnocylindrales bacterium | reverse complement strand
AGCACGCCCTCGAGCGAGGCGCCGGCCGGCATCCGCGCCCAGATCGGCGCGACGATCGAGGCGGGCAAGCGCCTGGTCCGCGCCCACGTCGAGCTCGCGAAGGCGGAGCTCGGCGAGATCATGGGCGCGGTCGGCCGGATGGTCGGGCTCTTCGCCGCGGCGTTCGTCCTCGTGCTCTTCGCCGCGACCCTGCTCGCGATCGGCGGCCTTCTGTTCCTCGGTGAGTGGCTCTTCGGGTCGATCGGCTGGGGCGTCCTGCTCGGGGTCCTGCTGTTCCTGGACATCGCCGTCACCGCGGCGTTGCTCGCGCTCGACGTGAGCGCCCGGCGCGTCGGGACCTCGGTCGGCATTGCCGTCGTCGTCGGGGTCGTCGTCGGGATCGTGATGGCCTTCGACCTGACGCATCGTGGCTGGACCGCGGTCGGCGACTCGGTGGCCGCCGCATACGACCCGAACACGCGGGCCGTGCTGCTCGCCGTCGGCGTGTCCGCCGTCGTGCTCGGCATGCTCGGCTTCGTGACCGGCATCCGGAGCGGCTTCGGGCATGCATGGGGACGGCTCATCGTCTGGGCGATCATCGGCGTGTTCCTCGGGCTGCTGACCGTCATCAGCCTGCCCGGCCAGGTTGGCGCCGCCCTCGGTGTCCTCGCCGCGCTCATCACCTGGCCGATCCTCGCCGGCCGCGACGTCGCCCGGACCGGCATCGACGGCGAGGCGATGAAGCAGAAGTTCACCCCGCAGCAGACCATCGACCTCACGAAGGAGACGATCGAATGGGTGCGCGCACGGACGCCGCTCGTTCCGAAGTCCTAGCCGCTCGAGCGGGACTCGACGAGGAGCTGCTTCGCCTCGAGGCGGCGGGTCGCGCCGCCGTCGACATCCCGGCGCGCCTGCGACGCGAGCCGGCGAAGGTCCTCGGCGCCGCCGGTGGCGCGGCATTCCTGCTCCTCGGCGGTCCGAAGCGGGTGTTCAAGGGCGTGCGCCGGAGGATCTTCGGGCCGGACGCGGATCTCCCGAAGTCGATGCTCCCGCCGCAGGTCGAGAAGACGCTCAAGAAGCTCGGGACGGACGGCGACCGCGTCCGGGGGACGCTGGAGCGGGAGTTCGCGGACTACCTCGACGAGAAGGCGCCACAGCGCCGCGAGCGCGACCTCGCGGGCACCGCCGCCGTGCTCCTCTCGGGCGCGTTCAAGCCGGTCGTGACGCGCCTCGGCAGGCAGCTCGCCGAGCGGGCGTTCGACCCGGATGGCCCGTCGTTCGCGGAGGGCCTCCGGCGGGCGCGTGACCGCGCTCGAGCCGCGGCGGCAGAGGCCGATGCGGCTGCCGCACCGGCGCCGGCAGATCCGGCAGCTCCGGCGGCACCGTCCGCACCGTCGACTTCCGACTCGACCGCGCGCTGACCGTCTCGCCCCGCGTCCCCGCGTCCGCCATGCCGCCGACCGCCGACGCCGTCGTCCGGGTCGAGGACGTCCGCAAGGCCTACGGCGCCGTCAGGGCGGTCGACGGGGTCAGCTTCGAGGTGGGCAAGGGGGAGATCTTCGGGCTGCTCGGTCCGAACGGCGCCGGGAAGACCACGACGATGGAGATGATCGAGGGCCTGCACGGGCCGGATTCCGGCGCCATCTCCGTGCTGGGCATGGACGTCCGCACGCACGCCCGGGCGATCAAGCTCCGCGTCGGCGTCCAGCTCCAGACGGCGGCCCTCTACCCGCAGCTGACGGTGGCCGAGCTCCTTGCGCTGTTCGGGAGCTTCTACGGCCGGCAGCAGCCGGTGGACGCGCTCATCGCCGACCTGGACCTCGGGGAGAAGCGCAACGCGCGGACCAAGACGCTGTCCGGCGGCCAGCAGCAGCGGCTGTCGGTGGCGCTGGCGCTCGTCAACGATCCGGAGGTCGTCTTCCTCGACGAGCCGACGACGGGCCTCGATCCGGCGGCCCGACAGAGCCTGTGGACGGTGATCCGGCGCCTGCAGGCCGAGGGCCGCACGATCCTCATGACCACGCACTACATGCCCGAGGCCGAGGCGCTGTGCGACCGGCTCGCGATCATGGACCACGGCCGGATCCTGGACATGCGCCGCGATCGTCCGCCTCCTCACGGCTCGGCCACGAGCCGGCGATGCTCCGCCGCCGG
>DATEZX010000342.1:0-6417 GCA_035255225.1 Candidatus Limnocylindrales bacterium | reverse complement strand
GGAGGCCACCGCGCAGCCCTCTCGCGCACCTCCGCCCGCCAGCAGCACGGCGCCGTCCGGCAGGAGCGTGGCGCTGGAGAAGTTGCCGACGTCGTCGATAAGGCGCCTGGTGACCGTCCAGGTCCCACTGCCCGGGTTGTAGAGCTCCGCGTGGTTCTCGCCGACGGCGAGCACCTTGCCGTTCCCCAAGAGCACGGCAGTCTGCCAGCCCAGGGCTGCGGCCATGCCACCGGTCGCAGTCCAGGTCCCGCGCGCCGAGTCGTAGAGTTCGGCGGACGCCATCGAGTTGGCGATGTTGTCCCCACCCGCCACGAGCACGTGACCATCTGACAAGAGGGTCGCCGTGTGGTGGCCGCGGGCCTCGATCATGCTCCCGGCTGGCGCCCAGGTGCCAGTCGCCGGGTCGTACAGCTCGACCGAAGCGATGGGCATCGGCGCCTCGTTGTTGATGAAGCCACCGGCCACGAGGACGTCGCCGTTCGGCAGGAGCGAGGTCGAGTTACCCCTCAGGGGCAAGACGACGGTCTCGATCGACGATGCAGTCGGGGTCTGGGACCCGGCTGCGCCGACGACTTGGGTTGGCTCCGGCGATACGGTGCCGGCGAGCGTGGCCTCGGGCGACGGGAGCGGAGAGGGCGACCCACCCGCCGGAGTCCCGCAGCTCGCGACGAGCAGGGCCATCGCGCAAAGGGCCAGGGGCTTCGGGGTCAATTGGGTTCCTCCGCCATGCCGCAGGGTCGTCACGTGGGATCGCGACGGCGAAGGACAGCACTGAGACGCTCCATATCAGGCTGTGTGTCGGCGTGGCCCTGCGATGGACGTGAGTCGTGTCCGTGTCGAATCCCGGCTTCCAGGGACGTGCGTTCACCGGCGGTTCGGCGCCGCCAGCGTGACGGATCGATTTCGTCATTGGCTCGGCACGGTCCAGGCGACCGAAGTTGGGCGACCGTGTGTCTTCGCTTTCCGTCAGAGGCGTGACCGTTCTGTCGGTCGGTCCGGGGGCCAGTGCCCGAGGGCCAGTCGGCCGGTCGCTCGTACCACGGCGACCCGCTCGCTCGTTGACGCTCGCGAGCGGGCGGCACTACACTCAATCCCGACGAAATCACTTGGGATTGAGGATCGTTCCCTGAGCCCCTCTCCGGTCACCGCACCACAGCCCCCTTCGCCCGAGCTGCCGCTCGCGCCCGCCGCCCACGTGCGCCCGGCGTTCCACGGCAGTGGCGCGGTCGCCTTCTCGACCAAGGGCGAGTACGGCGTCCGGCTGATGGTCCAGCTCGGCAGGCACTACGGAGCGGGGCCGTCCTCGCTGGCCGAGATCGCGACCGTCGAGGACCTGCCGCGGGCGTACCTCGAGCAGCTCGCGTTCGTCCTCCGGGACGCCGGCCTCGTCTCGAGCACTCGCGGCGCGCGGGGTGGCTACACGCTCGCCCGTCCGCCGGCCGAGATCCCGATGAGCGAGATCCTCCGCGCCCTCGAGGGGCCGCTCGCGCCGATGATCTGCGCGACGGATGCGGCCGACCACGACCTCGTCTGCGATCGGACCTCGACCTGCACCGTGAACTTCCTGTGGATCCGGGTCCGGGACGCGATCGCTGGCGCCCTCGACACGCTGACCCTCGCCGACCTCGTCCCGCCCCGGCGCCCGTCGGGCGTCATCGGACAGCCGTGAGCGACACCACCAGCCCGCTCGTCGTTCGCGGCCTCCGAGTTGCGCCCGCGGCCGATCGAGGGCGCGAGATCCTCCAGGGCATCGACCTCGAGGTCGCGGCCGGCGAGGTCCACGCGATCATGGGCCCCAACGGCTCCGGCAAGACGACCCTTGCCTATGCGCTCATGGGCCACCCCGCCTACGTCGTCACGGGCGGCCAGGTCACCTGGAAGGGCCGCGACATCCTGGCCCTGGCGCCGGACAAGCGCTCCCGGCTCGGGATGTTCCTGGCCTTCCAGTACCCGACCGCGGTCCCCGGCCTGTCCGTCGCGAGCTTCATCCGGAGCGCCCTCAACGCCCGCCTGCAGGGCGTCGACAAGACCGGCGACGTCGACCCGACCGACCCGATGCGCGGAGGCGTCTCGATGGTCGAGTTCCGCCGCAAGATGCGGGAGAAGCTCGCCCTGCTGAGGATGGACGAGAGCTTCGTCACTCGATACGTCAACGAGGGTTTCTCGGGCGGGGAGAAGAAGCGCCTCGAGATGCTCCAGATGGCGATGCTGGAGCCCGAGATGGCGATCCTCGACGAGACCGACTCGGGCCTCGACATCGACGCCCTCCGGATCGTGGCCGAGGGCGTCAACGCGATGCTCAACCCGAATCTCGGGGTGCTGCTCATCACCCACTATCAGCGGCTCCTCAACTACATCCGGCCGGACGTGGTCCACGTGCTCGCCCAGGGCCGGATCGTCACGAGCGGCGGGCGCGACCTCGCGCTTCGGCTCGAGGAGGAGGGCTACGGTCCGATCCTCCGCGAGGCCGGGCTCGATGCCGGGGCGTCCGACGAGGCGCTGGCGGTTCCCCAGGGACCCGAGCTCGAGCCGGTCGAGGCCGGCCACTGACGATGGCTGTTCAGGCAGGGGTTCCGGCTACCGGGAGCGCGCTCGCCGACGCGGGCGCCGCCGGGACCGCCGACCCGCTGGACCCGGAGCGGATCCGGAAGGACTTCCCGATCCTCGCGACGCTGACGTCGCACGGCAAGCCGCTCGTCTACCTCGACTCGGCGGCCACGAGCCAGAAGCCGCAGGTCGTCATCGACGCGGTGGACGAGTTCAACCGCTCGTACAACGCCAATGTCCATCGTGGGATCTACGAGATCGGCGAGCGCGCCACCGCGGCGTACGAGGCGGCCCGGAAGTCCGTCGCCCGGTTCATCGACGCGCCCGATCCACACGAGATCGTCTTCACCCGCAACGCGACCGAGGCGATCAACCTCGTCGCCTATTCGTGGGGTCGCCGGAACATCGGCCGCGGCGACGCGATCGTGCTCACGGAGATGGAGCACCACGCCAACCTCGTGCCGTGGCAGCTGCTCGCCCAGGAGCAGGACGGCGACCTCGAGTTCATCCCGATCACCGATGACGGCCTCCTTCGCCTGGACGTCTTCGAGGTCCTCCTGCGCCTCAAGCCCAGGCTCGTGGCCTTCACCCACGTCAGCAACACGCTCGGGACCATCAACCCCGTCGCCGAGATGACCGCGATGGCCCACGCCGTCGGGGCGCTGGTCCTCGTCGACGGCGCCCAGGCCGTGCCGCATGTCCCGGTCGACGTGCAGGCCATCGGCTGCGACTTCTACGCCTTCAGCGGTCACAAGATGCTGGCCCCGACGGGTTCGGGCGCGCTGTGGGCCCGCCGCGAGCTGCTCGAGGCCATGCCGCCGTTCCTCGCCGGCGGCGAGATGATCCGGGAGGTTCACCTCCGGCGGTCCGACTGGAACGCCATCCCGTGGAAGTTCGAGGCGGGCACGCCGGACATCGCGGCCGAGATCGGCTTCGGGGTCGCGGCCGAGTACCTCATGGGCCTCGGGATGGAGAGGGTCCAGGCCCACGAGCACGCGCTCCTCGACTACGCCCTGCCCCGACTGCGCACCGCCCACCCGGACCTCGAGCTCTACGGTCCGATGGACACCTCGAAGCGCGGCGGGGTCATCCCGTTCAACGTCCCGGGCGTCCATCCCCACGACGTCGCCCAGGTCCTCGACCGGCTCGGGATCGCGGTCCGGGCGGGCCACCACTGCACGATGCCGCTCCACGAGCGGCTCGACCTCGCGGCGACGGCCCGGGCGAGCTTCAACGTCTACACGACCCGGGCCGACGTCGACGCCCTCGTCGACGGGATCGCCGAGGTCAAGCGGGTCTTCGGCATCGGGGACGAGCGCCCGAGCGGCGCCTCCTCGAGCCGAGGCTAGAATCGAGCGCGCCCAATGGACGACCTGTATCGCGACTACATCCTCGAGCACTATCGGCGCCCGCACAACTTCGGCGTCCTCGAGGACGCGACGACGTCCCACGAGGGTGCGAATCCACTGTGCGGCGACCGGATCACGCTCCAGCTTCGGGTCAAGGACGGCGCCATCGACGCTGTGGCGTTCACCGGCCGGGGCTGCGCGATCAGCCAGGCCTCGGCCTCGCTGCTGACCGACGAGATCAAGGGCAAGCCCGTCGAGACGGCCGCCTCCATCACCTCGAGCGACGTCCTCGACCTGCTGGGCATCGAGATCAGCCCGGCGCGGATGAAGTGCGCTCTGCTGTCGCTCGACACGCTGCAGCACGCGCTCGCCGGGCAGGCGCCAAGCACGCCTCCGGCGGTCCCCGTCCCGGCCAGCTCAGAGGCGCCGAGGCCGTGATGGCCGCGCGCGTCCGCTTCTCCACCGGCCTTGGCGCCGGGGGCCGTTGCAGGTGTCCGTCGCCGGCGTCCTGACCGCCGGCGTCCCCCCTCCGACCCGTCGGGGTCGTGCTCTCGAACCTTCCCGCCCCCTGCGCAGAGCCGCGGCGGGCGTCCCGTCCCAGTCCCTGGAGTCACGCCGTATGACCAGCTCAGTCGACCAGTTCCAACAGGTCCGGGCCTCGATCCGCGAGGTCGCTCCCACCGAAGCGGACCGCCTCCACCAGGGCGGCGCCGCACTGCTCGACGTCCGCGAGCAGGTCGAGTGGGACGCCGGGCATATCCCGGGGGCCGTCCTCGTTCCTCGCGGCGAGCTCGCCGGGCGGATCGGCGGGGTCCTGCCCGAGCGCGACCGCCAGATCGTCGTCTATTGCGCGACCGGGGTCCGGTCGGCCTACGCCACCCAGACCCTCGGTCAGCTCGGCTACGCCGACGTCGTCAACCTCGCCGGCGGGATCGAGGCGTGGCGCCGCCTCGGCCTGCCGGTCGACGCCCCGGCGACGCTCTCGCCCGCGCAGCAGGAGCGCTACAGCCGGCATCTCGTCATCCCCGAGGTCGGCCCCGCCGGCCAGGCCCGGCTCCTCGAATCGAGGGTCCTGATCGTCGGTGCGGGCGGGCTCGGCAGCCCGGCGGCCCTCTACCTCTCGGCCGCGGGCGTCGGGACGATCGGGATCGTCGACTTCGACATCGTCGAGACGTCGAACCTCCAGCGTCAGGTGCTCCACACGACCGCCCGAGTGGGCCAGCCCAAGACGGAGTCGGCTCGGCAGACGATCACGGCCCTCAATCCCGACGTCTCGGTCGTTGCCCATGACGAGGTTCTCGGCCCGGACAACGTCGAGCGGCTCATCGCCGGCTACGACGTCATCCTGGACGGCACCGACACGTTCGAGACCCGCTATCTGATCAACGACGCGGCCGTGGCAGCCGGGATTCCGGTCGTGCACGCCTCGGTCTTCCGATTCGAGGGCCAGCTGACCACGTTCGCGCCCTATGCCGGACCGTGCTACCGCTGCCTCTACCCGACCCCACCGCCGGCCGAGCTCGCTCCGGGCTGCTCGGTGGCAGGCGTCCTCGGCGTCGTGCCCGGGATCATGGGGCTCCTCCAGGCCAACGAGGTCCTCAAGGTCCTGCTCGGGATCGGCCAGCCGCTCGTCGGGCGGCTGCTGCTCTTCGACGCCCTCGATGGCTCCTTCTCGGAGCTGAAGCTGCAGCGCGACCCGGCCTGCCCCGTCTGCTCCGATCGCGCCCGGGCCGCACGCGAGCGAGGCGAGCCCCTTCAGGTGCCGCCGATTGCCGCGGCGCAGCCGATGCCGCTGGGCTCGATCCCGTTCGGCGTGACCAGCCCGGTGGGCGTCGGAGGCCAGCGATGAGCCACGTGATCCTGCCGGCGGTGCTGCGATCGGATGCCGGGGGCGAGCGGGTCATCGAGGTCGCCGGCTCGACGATCGGCGAGGTCGTCGACCACCTCCTGGACCGCCACCCGGCGCTCCGCGACCGGCTCGTCACCAGCGAGGGCGGCCTGCACCGGTTCGTGAACGTGTATCGCAACGGCGAGGACGTCCGGTACCTGGATGGCCTGGCGACCCCGGTCGAGGCAGATGACGAGATCCGGCTCCTGCCGGCGATCGCGGGCGGCTCGGGGACCTGACGATGGCCGCGTCCCCAGTCGCCCGCTCAGTCACGTCCGGGGCCGCCTCGCCAGCGGCAGCGTCCCGGCTCCAGTCCGCCGCGGCGCCGCCCGGACGCGACATCCTGGCGGCCATCGGCAACACGCCGATGGTCGAGATCCCGTCCCTCGCCCCGGGCCCGGACGTTCGCCTGTTCGCCAAGCTGGAGGGCTTCAATCCGACGGGCTCGGTCAAGGACCGGATCGCTCTGGCGCTCATCGAGTCCCTCGAGCGTCGAGGTCGGCTGGGGCCTGGCACGGTGCTCCTCGAGGCGACGTCGGGGAACACCGGGATCGCGCTCGCCCTGGTGGCCCGCCGGCGCGGCTATCCGATCACGCTCGTCATGCCCGACAACGTGACCCCGGAGCGGCGGGC
>DATEZX010000341.1:0-2281 GCA_035255225.1 Candidatus Limnocylindrales bacterium | reverse complement strand
CGGACGTTCGCCGACGCCGGCGTCGAGGACGTGGTCGAGCAGCGCGTCGAGGACGGCCGGGCCGGCCTGGAGAGCTTCCGGCCGGGTTCGGTCGACCTCGTGTTCCTCGATGCCGAGAAGGATCTCTACGAGGGGATGCTCGACCCGGCCATCCGGGCCCTGCGCCCGAAGGGGCTCCTCGTGGCGGACAACCTGACCTCCCACGAGGCTGCGCTCGCGGGCTTCCGAGACCGGGCCCTCGCCGATCCGCGCCTGAGCGGCCTCGTCGTGCCCATCGGTCGCGGGGAGCTGCTCGCCGTCCGCGTCTGATCGTTCCCGGGCGGGCGTCCACAGCCCGTCCACAGGGCGACCGGCCATGTCCACGGCCCCAACGGCGAGGCGAGGATTCGTCGTCGATAACGGGCTTCCCCGCGAGCCTCGCGTCCGTGACAGTCAGGTGTCACAACCGCCCGTGACCATGGGAGCCCGATGATCGATCGCCTGCCGCCCCAGAGCCTCGAGGCCGAACAATCGGTCCTCGGCGCGATCCTCATCGACCGCGAGGCGATCATCGAGGTCGCCGAGTTCCTGCGGCCGGAGGACTTCTACCGCCAGGCCCACGGGGCGGTCTTCAAGGCCATGCTCGAGCTCTTCGAGCGGCGCGAGCCGGTCGACCTCGTGACCGTCGCGGAGACGCTCGAGCGCTCGGGCGACCTCGAGTCGAGCGGCGGCCGGGCCTACCTCTCGACGCTCAGCAACCAGACGCCGACCGCGGTCCACGCCGTGCAGTACGCCCGGATCGTGGAGCGCAAGGCCGTCCTCCGGAACCTCATCGGCGCGGCGGGCAAGATCGCCGGGATCGGCTACGAGGACCCGGCCGAGATCCAGGAGGCGATCGACCGGGCCGAGGCCGAGCTGTTCACTGTCTCGAACCGCCGGATCACGACCGGCTTCAGCCAGCTCCGGGAGCTCCTCCACTCGGCCTACGACCGGCTGGACTACCTCCATGCCCACCGCGGCGAGCTGAGCGGCATCTCGTCCGGCTTCCCGGACCTCGATCAGCTGACGACCGGCTTTCAGAAGAGCGACCTCATCGTCGTCGCCGCCCGGCCGTCGGTCGGCAAGACCAGCTTCGCCCTGAACATCGCCGAGTGGGCCGCGGTCCGCGAGCACCGCACGATCGGCGTGTTCAGCCTCGAGATGAGCAAGGAGCAGCTCGTCCTGCGGCTGCTCTCGAGCGTCGCGAACATCGACTCGAAGCGGCTCCGGACCGGCTTCCTCGAGGAGATGGACTTCGCCCGCATCGCGCCGGCCATGAACGACCTGTCGGAGGCGGCGCTGTTCATCGACGACACGCCGAACATCACCTCGATGGAGCTCCGTACCAAGGCCCGCCGCCTCCAGGCCGAGTCCGGGCTCGACCTCGTCATCGTCGACTACCTCCAGCTCATGCAGGCCACGACCTCGACCCGCGACGCCAACCGCGTCCAGGAAGTGTCCGAGATCTCGCGCGGCCTCAAGGCCCTCGCACGCGAGCTCTCGGTGCCGGTCATCGCCATCTCCCAGCTGTCACGCCAGCCGGAGATGCGCGAGTCGAAGGAGCCGCGCCTGTCCGACCTCCGCGAGTCGGGGGCGATCGAGCAGGATGCCGACCTCGTGATCTTCCTGTGGCGGGAGAAGGAGAAGGCCGGCGAGGAGGCGGACATCGACGGCGAGGTCATCAACGTCAAGCTGGCCAAGCACCGCAACGGCCCGACGGGTGAGATCCAGCTGTGGTTCAAGAAGAGCCAGACCCGCTTCCAGTCGTACGCCGGCCAGCGGTACGCCGGATCGGAGGTCTAGCTCGCCTCGTCGGGCAGCAGCGGCCGGAGGCGAAGGTCGTAGGGCCTGCCGTCCGGGCCGCTGACGACGAGACCATCGAAGCCACCCTCGATGTTCGGGATGCCGAGGACGGCGACGTCCGCGGCCGAGAGCCGGCGCTCGCGGGCCACGTTGGCGCGCAGGGGCGTGAAGTCCTCGAGCCTCAGCGACGGCCAGGGCCACGGGACGCCGGCGGCCTCGGGCACGTGGAGTGACAGCCGGCCGAGATAGGCCTCGGGGGCGTAGACGGGCGGGCTCTGAATCGCGGCGGCCTCGGCGCTGACCACACCGACCAGGGTCCGCAGCGCAGCCCACGTCGGGGCATCGCTTGCGGCTGGGTCGCCTGCCTCCAGGCCGAACGCGGACACCGACTTGTCGAGGCCGCCTGCCCGGAGCGTGAAGGTGTAGGTGAAGTAGTCGGCGCCACGGGCCCGGTACGAGG
>DATEZX010000340.1:0-2965 GCA_035255225.1 Candidatus Limnocylindrales bacterium | reverse complement strand
ATGCCCATGTACTCGCGGCCATAGTTGTTCTTCAGGCGCCACGCGCCGTAGCGCGTCGCGACCTCGTGGTCGACGTCCGAGAGGAGGGTGAACGGCAGGTCGAACTTCTCGCGGAACCGGCGATGGCTCGATGCGCCATCGGGGCTGACGCCCCAGACGACGGCGCCGGTGTCGGCGTAGTGCTCGTCGAGGTCGCGGAACTGGCAGGCCTCGGTCGTGCAGCCGGGGGTGTCGTCCTGGGGATAGAAGTACAGGACGGTCCAGCGGCCCCTCTGGTCGGCGAGGTGGTGGATCGTGCCGCTCTCGTCGGGCAGGCTGAGGTCCGGGGCGGCCTCCCCGGCGACGGGGACGGTCGATGTCGGGGCGCTCACGGGTGGAGCGTAGCAGGGGTCTCGATCAGGAGGACGCTGCCGCCATCGACCTCAACCTCGGCCGAGGATCCGAGCCGGACGTTCGACAGGCCGCGCGGCGGGCCGATCTCGAGGGTCTCGCCCGAGAGCGGATAGCGCAGGCCCGCCGTCACGACCCCCTCGGCTGCGTCACCAAAGGCCAGCAGCGTGACGAGGTCGCCCGGTCGACCCTCGAGGCGGGCGTGCCCCGGGCCGCGCAGGAGCGTGACCCGGCTGGCCGCGTCGAGCAGGCAGGCGGGGCGGCCCCCGAGGGCGGGGTGGGCCAGGAGCCCGACGTTGGCCATCGAGTGGTCGAACCGCGGACCGCCGAGGGCGCCGATGATCGTCACGTCGTCAGCCCCCGCGGCGATGGCCTCGAGGAGCGCCAGCTCGGTGTCCGACTCGTCCTTGTCGCGTGGGACGAGGCGGGCCGGGATGCCGGCCGCGCGGAGAGCTGCGAGCTGACCGGCCTCGATGGAATCGCCGTCGCCCACCCACCGGTCGATGGCGAGGCCGAGCGGCTCGGCGAGTCGAGCTCCGCCGTCGGCGGCGACGACGATCGCGACGCCCACGTCCCAGCCGGGCCAGGCGTCGTCGAGCGCCGCTCGAGTCGGACCGGCGCCGTCGGCGAGGACGATGGCCCGGCGAGTCGGCGGGGCGCTCGGGCGCATCACCGCGTGGCTCCGGGGGCTCACCGAGTGACTCGCTGGGGCCATCGCGTCGCCCTCGAGGTCAGCGCGCCGGCGCGGCCGAGCGGCTCGCGAGGTACGCGTCGATCCACTCGACGACCGATGGGCTCGCCTCGTCGGCGCCGGCCACCCGCAGGTCGTCGGCCGTCGCGAGGGGCCCGACGATGCCGACGCCACGGACTCCCGTGGTGCGCGCCATGCGCATGTCGTCGGGTGCATCGCCGATGTAGATCGGTGGCTCGGGCAGCGCCCTCGCGCGGAGCGCTGAGAGGGCGTGACGGAGCGGCCTCGGATCCGGCTTCGGTGGCAGGGGGTCGTCGCCGCAGACCCGGACCGGCAGCAGCTCCGACAGCCCGAAGCGCGACAGCTGGTCCTCGACGACTCGCCGATCACCAGCGGTCACGAGGCCCATCCGGTGCCCGGCGCCGGCGAGTCGACTCAGGGCGTCGGGCACGCCGGGGAACGGCGCCAGGCCAGCGGCAGCCCGGTACAGCTCGAGCCAGCGCGCCCCGGCGGCGCCGAGGGCCGCCTCCGGGACTCCGAGGCGGCGATACATGTGGTGCCAGTCGGGCACGTACGCCGAGCGGTAGACCGACTCGTCGAACGCGACGCCGTACTCCTTCAGGACCTCGACGTTCGCCTGGAGGATCGCCGGCAGGGTGTCGACGAGCGTGCCATCCCAGTCGAAGACAATGGCTCGCATCGCGGCCGATCCTACCCCGGCGGGCCTCGAGGCCCGATGTAGACTCGGCGGCGTGACCGCGACCCTCGACCACCCCGCCGTTCGGCGGGTCGTCGAGTCGGCCGCGCGGCGGGGCGTCAGCCTCGAGATCCGGACCTTCCCCGCCTCGACCCACACCGCGGAGCAGGCGGCGCGCGCTGTCGGCGCGACGCTCGGCCAGATCGTCAAGTCACTGGTCTTCGTGTCCGCCCGCGACGATGGCTCGCTCGAGCCGATCGTGTGCCTGGTGTCAGGGCCCAATCGCGTCGATCTCGCCCGCCTCGCGGCGTTTGTCGGGCGGTCCGACGTGCGGATGGCCACGGCGCGGGAAGCCAACGAGCTCACGGGGTTCGTGATCGGCGGGATCCCGCCGTTCGGCCACGACCGACGACTGCGGGTGGTCATGGATCCCGACCTCGGGCGGTTCAGGCTCGTCTGGGCGGCCGCGGGCCTGCCGACGGTTGTGTTCCCGATCTCGCCGGCCAGCCTGCGCCTGCTCGCCGACGCCCAGGTCGCGCCGATCGTCGAGGAGCCGACCGTCGCGGAAGGGGAACCCCCGGCCCTGCGCGCCTCGTGAGCCGCCCGGCCGAGGTGCACGACCTCACGGCGTCCTACCCGGGCGGGCTGCGGGCTCGCTGGCGATGGGGCGGCACGGGCTCCGCGGCCGCGGTGTTCGCCCTCAGCGAAGCGGGTGGCGAGCTGTACGACCTGGGCGACGTCAGCGGGCCTGACCCCGACGCTCGCTGCCGGGCCGAGCTCCGGATCGACGGCCCGGCCGGCGCCTGGACGGTCCGGCTGGCGTCGACGATCAACGACGCCCCGTCGGCCGCGCTGTGGGACTCCGCCGGCCAGCTCGTTGTCCGCTACGGCTTCCACGGCTACGGCCTGGACGCCCGCTCCGGGGCGCTGCACTGGAGCCTCCGGTCGGCGACGCCGCTGGTGGCGCTCCTTGCATCGTCGCGCCTGCGCCACGTCCTGCTGCAGAGCGAGCTCGAGACGTTCGCCGTCGAGGCCGACGGGACGATCGCCTGGCGGATCGCCCATTCCGACGTCGTCGTCGGCGCCGAGCTGCTGGGCGGCCGGCTCGTGCTCACGGCCTACGGTGGTGGACGGAACGCCCTCGATCCGGCGACCGGCCGGGCGATGCCCGGCTGACACGGCGGCCG
>DATEZX010000339.1:0-7709 GCA_035255225.1 Candidatus Limnocylindrales bacterium | reverse complement strand
GTCGCCATCCGGGGACCCCGGCTATGCTCGTGACGTGGTGCTCCGGGTCGCGTTCATCGCCGCCGAGTGCGAGCCGTGGGCCAAGACCGGCGGCCTCGCCGACGTCGTCGACGCGCTCGCCCGGGCCGTCGGCCAGGTGGGGGGGTCGCGCCTGTCGGCCCCGGTCGACGTCTTCCTGCCCCGCTACCGGGGGATCGACGTGCCCGCCGACGCGCCGCGCCGCCGGCTGGGGGTCCCGGACCCGTTCGGGCTGGACGGCCGGACGTCGCTCGCCGTCGTCGACGTGGCGGGCGACGGCTATCGCCTGCGCCTCGTCGATCATCCACCGGCGTTCGATCGAGAGGGCTATTACGGCGACGCCACCGGGGACTACCCGGACAATGCCTGGCGATTCGGTCTCTTCTGCCGCGCGGCCCTCGAGGTCCTGCGCGCCGAGGATCCGCCGGTCGACGTCCTCCACCTCCACGACTGGCACGCCGGGCCGGCGGCCCTCCTGCGCGACGTCGAGCTCCGCGACGACCCGGTCATCGGTCGGGCCGCGATCAGCCTGACGATCCACAACCTGGCCTACCACGGCTGGACGCCGGCGGACCGGCTGGGCCAGCTGGGGCGCGCCCCGGGCGACGGCGTCGTGCCGGCGGGCGCGGACGGGCTCGACCTCCTGCGGGCCGGGATCGAGCGCGCCGAGCTCGTGAACACCGTGAGCCCGGGCTTTGCGGCCGAGGCCCTGACGGCGGAGATGGGGATGGGCCTCGACGACGTCCTGCGGGCCAGGGGCGACCGCTTCTTCGGGATCCTGAACGGCCTCGACACGGATCTCTGGGACCCGGCCGTGGATCGCGGGATCGCCGCGCCGTACTCGCGGGCCGACCGAGGTGGCAAGGCAGCCTGCCGGCGGGACCTCCTCGGCTCGCTCGGCCTCGACCCGGACGACCGCCGGCCGGTCCTGGCCATGATCGGCCGCCTGGATCCGCAGAAGGGCTTCGACCTTCTCGCCGAGGCGACGCCGACGCTCCTCGAGTGGGGCGTTCGTCTCGTCGTCCTCGGCTCCGGCGCGCCCGAGCAGGTCCGGGGCCTGCGCGCGCTCGGCGCGGCGCGGCCCCACGAGGTGGCACTCGTCGAGCGCTTCGACCGTGAGCTGGCTCGGCGCGTCTATGCCGGGGCCGACGGGTTCGTCATGCCGTCGCGCTTCGAGCCGTGCGGGACGGGCCAGATGATCGCCCTCCGATACGGCACGCCGCCGATCGTCCGCTCGACCGGCGGGCTGCGCGACACCGTCGTCGACGTCTCCGCGTCCGGCGATCGCGGGACCGGCTTCCGGTTCGACGACGCCAGCCCCGAGGCGCTGCTCGACGCCTGCCGGCGGTTCGTGGACTGGTACGCGCCCGGCGCCGCGCGCTGGGAGGGCCTGCTCGACCGCGGGATGGCCGTCGACTTCGACTGGCGGACGGGCTCCGCGCCGGCGTACCTGGAGGCGTACGAGCGCGCCGTGGCCCTGCGCCGAGGCGCGCCGGAGCCCTGACGATCGGTCAGCCGATCGCCCGGAGGATCGCCGCGACCGTCGCCTCGACGTGGGTCCGCTGGGGCGAGTGCGGCGCACCCGGGATCGTGATGACGTGATCGCGACCGACGCGACCGACGCAGTCGGGCAGCCGTGACTCCGGGATCAGGCCGCCGGTCTGCCACTCCCCGCGGATGTACCACGCCGGCACGCGCCGGGCGGCGGGCTGGCCGAGGGCCTCGACGCCGGCGTCCCAGTCGCCGTTGTCGAGCAGGACGGCCCGCACTGCCTCGGGCTCGAATCGACGAAGGCCGTCGACCTTCGCCCGGACGTCGCCGTCGGCCCAGTCCGGGTGCGCCGCGCGGAGCATCGCGTATCGCGCGGCCGCGTCGGCGGGGTCGGCGAACGGCTGCTCCTCGGGATCGTGAGTCACCAACTCCAACTGCGGCAGCGTCAGCGCCGGCGGGTCGAGCAGGACCACGACGCGCGGCATCAGGCCGACGGCCGGCAGCCACGCCACGACCATCGCGCCCCATGAGTGGCCAAGGACCGCGAGGTCCGGCTGCGCCAGGCTCGCGGCGTCGATGAATGCGGCGAGCTCCTCCGCGGTCTCGACGAAGCGATGCCGGCCTCGCCACGCGTCGGTCCGGCCGTGGCCGGGCAGGTCGACGGCCACGACGTGATGACCCGTGGCCGCGACCGCCGGCCCGACTCGCCAGAAGGTGCCGGAGTCGGACGTCACGCCGTGGACCAGGACGACCGGCGGGTCGACAGGGGAGCCCCACTCGACGGCGTACCAGTCGCGGTCGGCGGTGGGGATGGGCATCGGCCGGGCCGGCGGCGGATCGGCGAGCGCGGCCGCCACCGGCCCCGGCAACCGTGGCGCGGCCGGGGTCGTGGACATGGCGCGATGGTATCGGCGGCTACGATGGGGTCGAGGAGGACCGGATGGCCAACCAGTTCGTCGTCCAGCTGCACAATCAGCCTGGCGCCCTCGCGAGCCTCGCCGAGGAGCTCGCCGCGCACGGCATCGACTGCCGCGCGATCGGGGGCGGCGGGCTCGGCGACGTCGGCCACGTGATCATGACGACGACCGACGACGCGGGGACGAGCGCCGTCCTCGAGGCCGGCGGCTACAGGTTCGTCGAGGGCGAATCGATCCTCGCCGAGGTCGAGGATCGGCCCGGCGGCATGGCCCGCATCGCGCGGGCCCTGGCCGACGCGGGGGTGAACATCCACGGCCACCTGTTCCTCGGCCGCTGGGGCGACCGGGCGATGCTCGGCTTCGTCGTCGACAAGCCCGAGGTCGCGCGGCCGATCCTCGAACGCAAGGGTCCCAACGCCGCCTGAGGGCGGCCGCCGGTTTCGTGACGTTCGGCACTGCAGCGCGACGGGTCGTCGGTCGAGGCTGACCGAAACTCGACCTGTCGAGGTGTGCCATGACCCGCGTCCTCGTCGTGAACCACGACACCGCCCTTGCGGACGAAGAGGTCGATTCCCTGCGCCGCCGCGGCTACGAGGTGCGCGAATGCCTTGGCCCGATCGGCGCCCATTGCCCGATCCTGGCCGGCCTGTCCTGTGACCTCGTCGAGTGGGCCGACGTCGTCGTCTACGACGCGTGGGCGACCGGTGAGCCTGACGGTGCGCAGGCGCTCATCGAGGGTCTCCGCGAGCTGCATCCCAACGTCCCGATCGTCCTGTCCGCGACGGGCATGGAGCCCGGCTGGATCGAGACGTCCGGCACGAAGCAGGTGACGCCGCTCGTCGGCGCACCGGTCGGCCAGCGCCTCGTCGCCGCGATCGAGGCGGCCCTGGGGCAGCCCGCAGCCTGAAGACCGTCGCCGCGCGGCCTGACGGCTTCGTGCGCCGCCTGACGTCGCTGCGCCGTCGGACGAGCGTTGCCTCGCGGTCTCAGGCGCCGAGCTGCAGCCTCGGCACGGCCAGGGTCAGCCGCACCGCCTGGGCCTCGGCCTCGAGGCCCAGCTCCTCGAACAGCGCGAGGCTTCGCGTGAGCGCGGTGGTCGCCTCATCCGTGCGACCAACCCCGCGGTAGGCCTCGGCCAGGCCGGGCAGCAACCGGGCCAGGCTCGGTCGAGCCCCCTCGGCGGCCATGGTCTCCGACGCCGGCTCCAGGTCCGCGAGCGCGCCCGCCGCGTCACCACTTCGCAGCCGCGCCTCGCCGCGCTTGGCGAGGATGTTCGCCTCACCGACGCGGTTGCCCTGCCCGCGCACCGTCGCGAGGTTGTCGTCCCAGTCGTCGTCGGCGCCCGCCCCGGTCGCGGCGAGCGCGCTCCCGAGCCAGGCCTGGAGCGTCGGACGCCAGCCGCGACGATCCACGACCAGGGCGATGTCGGAGCCGCGCTGGAGGATGTCGCGGGCCTCGTCGAAGCGGCCCTGGCGGTGGTAGACGTCGCCCAGGATCCAGGAGCTGGCCATGACGCAGGCGGTCGCCCCGCTGGCCTCGGCTCGACCGACGCAGTCGAGGGCCAGGGGGGCGGCGCGCTCGAGCCGGCCCTCGGTCGCGCTGACCCACGACGCCGCGATCTCGGCGTCGAGCTGGGCGATGAGGTCGCCGCTCTTGGCGAGCTCGACGGCATTCGCGGCCGCGGCATCGGCCTTGGCGAACTCGCCGAGATTGGCATAGCCGATGGCGAGCGCGCCCCGGGCAAATGCGGCACCGATGAAGTCGGCACCGCGCTCGAGGAGGGGCACGGCCTCCTCGAGGGCCTTGACGCCGTCGCGAATCGGGCCCGTGAAGACCCGCTGGAGGCCGATGAGCGCCAGCGGCATGGCCCGCAGCCGCGGGTTGTTCGTCGCCTCGGCGAGGTCGGTGATCCGGTCCAGGCTGGCCTTGACCGCCGTCGTCGAGGGTCGCATGCCCAGCTGCAGGCGGGTGAGGGCCAGGAACAGGTGGACCTCGGCGATGAGCTCCGGGTCGCCCGTCGCCTCGGCGTCCGGGACGAGCGCGGCGAGGTCCGCCTCGACCTCGTCTCCGGGTCGGAAGCTCCAGCTCGCCCGGGTCCGACCGAGCCCGATCTCGACGCTCCGCCGGCGCGCCGCCGCGGTCTCGGTGGCCTCGGCAGCGCCGTCCGTCGCCGGCAGCAGCGCCGCCGCGCGATCGTAGGCCGAGAAGGCCTCGTGATAGGCGTTCCGCTCGAGGGCGTAGCGGCCGGCCTCCTGGAGGTACGCCAGGGCCCGCTCGGTGTCACCGGCCTGCTCGAAGTGCATCGCGAGGACGGCCGCGAGCTCGGCGCGGCGCTCCGGGTAGAGCTCCTCGAGGGCCTCGCCGACGCGGCGATGGAGGTCTCGCCGCTCCTGCTTGAGGAGCGAGCCATAGGCGGCGTCCTGGACCAGGCCGTGGCGGAACAGGTACTCGAGCTCGGGCCGGTAGGCGGCGAGGCGGATGAGGCCCTTGGCCTCGAGCGTGTCGAGCTGCGGATCGGCGGTCATGGCCGCGCCTCGAGGACCTCGACGAGGACCCTGACGGGGAACTGCCGGCCGATGACCGCCGCGGTCCGGAGGCTGCGCTTGGCGCTCTCGGGCAGCTGGTCGATCCGGGCGAGCAGGAGACCATGAAGGGTCTCGGGGATGTCGACGCTCCCGATCCGGTCTGTCGCGACCCAGCGGTCGCCGCGCTCGACGATCACCGCTCGCTCGACGAGCATCCGGACGACCTCCTCGACGAAGAACGGATTGCCCTCTGCCCGCGACAGGATGAGGTCGCGGATCTGGTCTGGCAGTGACTCGATCTCGAGGAGGTTGGCGACGAGCTGGCGGCTCTCGCTCGTGTCGAGCGGCTCGAGGCGGATCTCGGTCATCGCCGCGCCGAACGTTTCGCGGGCCGTCGTGTAGAGCTCCCAGCCGGCCGAGTCCGTCTCGGCCCGCAGCGCGCCGATGGCGAGGATCGGGAGCTGGGCGGCCAGCGGCAGGAGCTGGCGGAGCACCGCGACAGAGGCGGGATCCGCCCAGTGGAGGTCCTCGACGACGACCACGAGGGGATGCTGGCTCGCGAGGGCCCGGAGGACGCGATGCGTCGCCGCGGTGTAGCGACCCTGCAGGACGTCGGGCGGGATCTTCGTGGCGCCGCCCTCGTCGGGCCGGAGGGGCAGGGCGAGGAGGTGCGCGAGGTACGGGACCGAGTCCGCCGCCTCACCCCCGAGCAGCTCGGCCACGCGCCGGTCGAGGGTCGCCCGGGCCTCCGCGTCGGAGGCGATAAACGGGATCCCGAGCGCCGATCGGACGAGGTCGATGAGGAGGTGGTACGGCAGGTTGCGGCCATACGACACGCAGCGGCCCTCGATCCAGCCGGCCCCGTCGGCCTCCGCGCGACGTCGAAGCTCGACCAGGAGGCGGCTCTTGCCGATGCCCGGCTCGCCGATGACGAAGGCGACCCGCCCCCGACCGGCGGCCGCGATCGCGAAGAGGTCCGTGAGCTGGCGGAGCGGCTCGTCGCGCCCGACCATCGGGCTGTCGAGGCCGATCCGCTCGAGCCCCCGCCGACGGCCCGGCGTCACCCGGCGCCCGAGGATGCGGTGGGCGTGGACCGGCTCGGACTTGCCCTTGACCTCGATCGGTCCGAGGTCCTCGGCCTCGAAGGCCTCCGGGACGAGGCGGAGGGTCGCCTCGGTGACCAGGGTGGTCCCCGGCTGTGCCGCGGCCTGCATCCGGGCCGCCGTGTTCATCGCGTCGCCGAGGGCCGTGTACTCGTAGCGCAGGTCCGTGCCGACGTTGCCGACGAGGACCGGCCCCGTGTTGATCCCGGCCCGGATCCGGAAGTCGATGCCGTGCTCCTGCTTGAGCTCGCGCGCGAACTCGGCGGTCGCCTCGATCATGTCCAGGGCGGCCAGGATCGCCCGCTCGGGGTCGTCCTCGTGGGCCACCGGCGCGCCGAAGAACGCGACCAGCGCGTCGCCCTGCAGCTGGGCGATCGTGCCCTCGTAGTGGAACACGGCCCGCGACATCAGGTCGAAGGCCTGGTTCATCATCGCGGTCCAGTCCTCGGGATCCATCCGCTCGGCGAGGGCGGTCGAGCCGACGACGTCGACGAACAGGGCGGTGACGGGCTTGCGCTCGCCCGTCAGGCGGGCCGTCCGCATCTTCTCGACGAGCGGCGCGGGAGCGGCCGCGCTCAGCCGCTGGTGGATCGCCTCGTCACGCTCGGTCGGCGAGTCGAGCGCCTGGCCGCAGCTCGCGCAGAACCGCGCGTCCGGGGCGACGGTCGCGTCGCACCGGGGACAGGACCGAACGGGGGACTGCACCGTCATCCCGGCGGATCGTAGCGCACGCTCCGAAGAGAGCTCGCGGGCTTCTCATGATCGAACGCATGTTCCATAATGAAGGCGTGGCGCGAGACCAGCGTGCATCCAACGTCCGCTGGTACGCGGCCAATCGCGAGCGGGAGATCGAACGAGTCCGCCAGCGCCAGATGGCAACGACCGCCTTCGTCCGGGGACTAAAGGAGAACGTCAGGTGCGCTGACTGTCATCGGCGCTTCCACCCGGTCCAACTCGACTTCGATCATCGCGACCCTCCCGAGAAGCAATTCTGGCTATCCCACGCGACCTTGAAGAGCCGGGCGGCGCTGCTCGAGGAAGTCGCCAAGTGCGACATCGTGTGCGCGTGCTGCCATGCCGTTCGAACGCGCCGGCAGCACCGCGATCGCCTGGCGCGGCGTGGACCCTCGATGGCATCGAGCCCGAACATCGATCGCGTCCGGGCGAGATGGCGGTGGCATGCGGACCTGTTGGATCAGCTCCGTGACGTGCCGTGTCTCGATTGCGGCGGGCGCTTTCCTCCCTGCGCGATGCAATTCGACCATCGGGACCCTGGAACCAAGGTTCAACGAGTCACCGCGATGGTCGGACGAGCAAGCATCGAACGGATCCTGGCGGAGGTCGACAAGTGCGACGTGGTGTGTGCGAACTGCCATCGTCTCCGGACCTACCGACGACGGCGTGTGGGCGTAAGCACAGATGATCCAAGCGGAGCCCCGTCCGCTAGCATTCGGGAGCACGAGCGGGAGTAGTTCAGTGGTGGAACGCTGGCCTTCCAAGCCGGATGTCGCGGGTTCGAATCCCGTCTCCCGCTCCACCTTCCTCCACGACCTAACCAACTCGTGACGTAACGTCGAGCGAGGCCGATGGCCGGGCGGAGTGGCTCTTGAGCGCGTTCCGTCGTCCGGCAAGATGCGATCAGCGCCCACCTCGCT
>DATEZX010000338.1:0-2445 GCA_035255225.1 Candidatus Limnocylindrales bacterium | reverse complement strand
GCCAGACGGCGGGAGGTCGCGCCATGGGTCCGACGACCCGGAGGCACCTGCCCCCGAGCCCGGGGCGATGTGCGGCGGGGCTTCGACCTCGTCGACCCCGGGAATCGCCCCCGGCGCGTCTGGAGCGCCCGGCGCACCCGGCATCCCAGGATCGGGCTCGGGTAGGTCCGGCCGCGACGCTCCATCGACGCCGTGGTCGAATGGCCCGGCGAGCGTCTCGAGCGCATGGCGAAGCGTCGGCTCGAGCGCGGCGAGGGACTCGAGCGCCGCGCGCGGGCTGCCCGGGACGTTCACGACCAACCGTCGGCGCGCGACCCCGACGAGGCCCCGCGACAGGTCGGCCATCGGCGTCCTCGCTCGGCCTTCGGCGCGCATCGCCTCGGCGAGGCCGGGGACCTCGTAGTCCAGGACCGCGGCCGTCGCCTGCGGGGTCACGTCGCGCGGCGTCAGGCCGGTCCCGCCGGTCGTGATGACCAGGGCGTGCTCGTCGAGGGCCGAGACGAGAGCGATCCGGATCGCCTCCTGGTCGTCCGCCACCGACAGCCGTCGTGGGGTGAACCCGAGCCGCTCCAGGCGAGATGCCAGGGCCTCGCCGGCGTCGTCGTGGCGGGTCCCCGACGCGACGCCGTCGCTGACCGTGAGAACCAGCGCCCGCGTCCCGATCGGGACGCGGCGCTCGTCCGGGACGGGCGAGCTCTGGTCCACCCGTCGGCCGCCGAGCTCAGCCGCGCTTCCGGATGCGCCCGGCGACCCGGTCTCCCGGTCGGCCACGCGAGGCCGGGCGACCCTCGGGGCCGGCGGGCGAGGCCGGCCGGCGCCACTCGCCACTTCGGCCGCCGGACTTCTCGACGAGATGGACAGTCCGGATCTCCACTCCGCGCTCGACCCCCTTGACCATGTCGTAGGCGGTGAGGGCCGCGATCGACGCGGCGGTCAGGGCCTCCATCTCGACGCCGGTCTGGCCGGTCGTGGCCGCCTCGGCTCGGATCCGAAGGCCGCCCCCGGAGCGATCGGGCGTGGCGGTGACGACGAGGCTGGTCAGGCCGATCGGGTGGCAGAGCGGGATGAGGTCCGACGTGCGCTTGCCGCCCATGACGCCGGCCAGCTCGGCGACGCCGAGGACGTCACCCTTCGGAGTGGAGCCGTCGATGACCAGGCTCAGCGTCTCGGGGCTCATCGCGACGAACGCCTCGGCGACCGCCCGACGTTCGGTCACGGGCTTGCCGCCGACGTCGACCATCCGCGGCCGACCGGATCGATCGACGTGGGTCAGACGCCGGCGCACGGCGCGAGGCGCGGGCTTGGGCTCCATCGCGCCCATGATGCCCTACGGCGGCGCCAGGCTACGGGGCGTCGAGCCACAGGAGGTCGACCGGCTCGCCGGCTCGGTGGACCTCGACCTCCTCGGCGACGATCGCGAGCGCCTCGGCGGTCGCCAGCGCAGACAGGACGTGGCTCCCCTGCCCTGCCGCGCCTCTCGCGAGGCGGACCCGCGCCCGGCCGCGGTCGTCCCGGGCCACCGCGCCATCCGGGGCGCGCTCCGCGGTCACGCGCAGGTACGCCCGCCGGCCCGGGCTCGTCCGAGCCTCGTCGAGGAGGAGGCCCCGATCGAGCGGTCGCATCAGGTCGTCGCGACCCGCGATGGCCCGGATCGCCGGGCGGACGAACAGCTCGAACGTCACGAAGCTCGACACGGGATTGCCCGGCAGTCCGAACAGGAGGACGGCCGGGGGCGGCGCACCACCCGTCCTGAGCCCGTCGCCCGCCGCAACGGGCCGTTCGACGGTCCCGAGCGCGAAGGGCTTGCCCGGCTGGACGGCGACCCGCCAGAGCTCCACCGAGCCCAGTGCCTCGAACGCCGACTTCACCACGTCGTACGGGCCCACCGAAACGCCGCCCGCGACGACGATCGCGTCGGCACCAGCCTCGAGCCCGCGGGTCAGGCGGGTCAGGACGTCGTCGAGCTCGTCACGCGCGATCCCGAGGTCGATCACCTCGGCGCCGGCAGTCATGACGAGGGCTCGCAGGCCCGGCCCGTTCGCGTCCGGGATGCCGGACTCGCCGAGCGGCTCGCCCGCAGCCCGGACCTCGTTGCCCGTTGCGAGCACGGCGACGCGCGGCCGTGGATACACGCGGACCAGCGAGACGCCGGCGCCGGCGAGGAGCGCAATCTGCGCCGCGCCGATCGCCGCGCCGCGCGACAGGAGTCGGTCGCCGGCCCGAAGGTCGCTGCCGGCCCTGCGGACGTGCGCACCCGGCGCGACCGCGGCGTGGACGAGGATCCGATCGGGCAGCGGGCCCTCGGCGGTGCGCTCGCGAGCCGCGCGTATGCCGCCACGACCGCGCGCGGCACGCGACGTGCGAGTGGCGCTTCCGCCGCGCGGCTCGCTGGTGATCTCGACCTGGGCGATCGCGTCCGCGCCGCCTGGGATGGGGGCCCCGGTC
>DATEZX010000337.1:0-2112 GCA_035255225.1 Candidatus Limnocylindrales bacterium | reverse complement strand
GCCGGGTACCGTACGGTGATGCAACGGTCCGGCCGCGCCCGAGGTTCCCGATGGTGATGGACACGACCGACGCGCTCCGCACCGACCGTCACGACGCCGACGCACGGCTCGTGACGGCCCTGGTCCGGGACCTGGATGGCGCCTTCCCCGATCTCGTCACCGACCACCAGGATCGGCTGTACTCGATCGCCCTGCGCATGCTCGGCGATCCGCACGATGCCGAGGAAGCCGCGCAGGACGCGCTGGTGCGGGCCTACCGGGCCCTGTCGGGATATGACGCCGAGCGCATCGCCGAGCTCCGGCTGCGGGGCTGGCTCGCGACCATCGTGCTCAACCTGTGCCGGACCCGGCTCGGACGGCGCGCGGGCCACGGGCCGCCACCATCGTCGCTCGACGAGGCACCTCCGGGCGCGCAGGAGCCACGGGCGGCCGAGCGCGCATCGCCCGAGACCGTCGCCCAGCGGCGTGACGAGCGTGACGCCTGGGCCGACCGCCTGCTCCGCCTGCCGCCGGCGTATCGCGCGGCGGTGGTCCTCCGCCATGTCGACGGCCTGTCCTACCCGGAGACCGCGGCCGCCCTGGGACGACCCGAAGGCACCGTCAAGGCCCAGGTCCACCGGGGGATCGCCCTGCTTCGCACGATGCTCGAGGCCGAGACGCGGTCCGAGCGCCAGGAGATGACCGCATGAACGCCATCGATCCGACCATCGAGGCCGCCCTGGGCGGACTCGGCGTCCCGGCACCGGCCACGCTCCGGCCGGCCGTGCTCGTCTCGACCGGCCTGGCCGACGCCTACGCCCGCATCGATTCGCCCATCGGGCCGATCGTCGTCGCCTGGAACGGCCTGGGCGTCAGCCTGGTCGACGCCGAGCGCGATGACGCCGCCTTCGAGGCGCGCCATGCCGCCGCGACCGGGCGATCCGCCTACCCCGCCCCCGATGGAGTCCCATCGCGTCTTGCCGGCGCCATCCGGAAGCGGCTCGGTGGCGACCGGCGCGCCCACATCGACCTCGACCTTCGGGGCCACACCGACTTCGAGCGTGACGTCTGGCGCAAGGCGCTCGAGATCCCGCACGGCGAGGTTCGGCCGTACGGGTGGATCGCTGCCGAGATCGGGCGGCCCAGGGCCGTGCGCGCGGTGGGGACCGCGCTCGGCCACAACCCCGTGCCGCTCATCGTCCCGTGCCATCGGGTCGTGCGCACGGATGGCACGATCGGCCAGTACTCGCTCGGTGGCCCGGCGAACAAGCGGACCATCCTCCGCAGCGAAGGGTTGGATCCGGACGGGCTCGAGCGTCTGGCAGCGTCAGGGATCCGCTACGTCGGGTCGGATACGACCAAGGTGGTGTGCCTGCCGACGTGCCACGACGCGCAGCGCATCACGGAGCCGCATCGCGTGCCGTTCCGCTCCTTGCGCAGCGCCGAGAGTGCCGGCTACCGGCCATGCCGGGTCTGCCGACCCGACTCGGGGGCGATGCTCGCGGCCTGACGCCTGAGGGCGTATCCTGTCGCCTTGGACCAGACACCTATGCCAAGTCGGACCCGACCCCCGGCCGATCGCGGGGCGATCTGGGTCGCCATGCTGGTGCTCTACGTGGTGTGGGGATCCACGTATCTAGGGATCGCCATCGCGGTCGAGACGATCCCGCCCTTCGTCATGGCGGCGATCCGGTTCGTGATCGCCGGCCTCGTCCTGCTCGGTTGGTCGATGGCGCGCGAAGGTCGCGCATTCCGTGTCCCGAGCCGGCGCGAATGGCGGGACAGCGCGATCGTGGGCGCGCTGCTTCTGGGCGGCGGCATGGGCATGGTGGCGTGGGGCGAACAGACGATCCCGTCGGGCATCACCGCCCTGATGATCGCCCTGATGCCCGTCTGGGTCGCGATCTTCGGTCGCGTCTTTCTCGGCGAGCGACTGCCGGGCCTCGCGCTCGCGGGCATCGCCATCGGTTTCGCGGGGATCGCCATCCTCGTGGGCCCGACCGCGCTCGGCGCGACCGGTGCCCTGGACCCGGCCGGCCTCGTCGCCATCATCATCTCGCCGATCTGCTGGGCGACCGGTTCGCTGTTCGCCTCGCATCGGGCCGTGCTCCCGCGGCGCCCACTGGTCGCGAC
>DATEZX010000336.1:0-2804 GCA_035255225.1 Candidatus Limnocylindrales bacterium | reverse complement strand
GGGTCGCTCTCGACGAATCCGGCGAGCAGGGCGAGAAGCTTCCACCGGTTGTACTCCTCCTGCCGCCGGTGGTATCGCTGCCCGTGGAAGGCGAAGGCACCCGTCGTGACGTAGGCGATCACGTTGCGCAGATCCGCGTAGCCGCCGAAGCTGCCCACCACGCGCACGCCGGGCAGGTCGGCGGCGGCCAGGAGCGCGGGGCCGGCCCCGAAGCTGAAGCCGACGATCGCCACGGGAGCATGGCCGAGGCCGGCCACGTAGCGCGCGCTGGCGCGGATGTCCTCCACCTCGTCGCCGCTGAGGCGGAACGCGGCGAGCCCGTCGAGCTGCGGGACCAGAACGAGCTCGCCCTCGCGGGCGAGGAGCCGGGCGAGTCGCATCAGCTCGACGTGATGCCGCCCGGCCCGCGACAGCCCGTGCACGAGGACGACGAGGCCGCGCGGCGCCCGGCTCGCGGACCGGTAGAGGTCGGCCTCGATCCGTCGGCTCCCGACCGGCAGCGAGACGGTCTCGCGGACCGGCTCCCGGCTCACCCGCGCGAGCCAGCCTTCGAGCCGCGGCGCCGCCAGCACGGCCGAGAGGGCGAGAGCCGGCTCGAAGCGCACGACCAGACCGAGCGCGAGGACGATCGCGGCGCCCCCGAGGAGGCCGAGGGTGGCGCGGCGACTCACGGCACGTTCTCGGGCACGCCGTCGCCCCGATCGCGGGGCGCCGGCACCGGCATCGACTTCGCGACCGACCGCGGTCGGCCGCGACCGTCGCGGCTCCCAGCTATCGGCCCGTCGCCCGCGCGCGGCCGTTCCGCAGGAGCGCGCCGGGCAGCGCGCCGTCCGCCGCGACCGCGTCGCGCCCGCCGCGCCGGACGATCGTGCCGTTCACGACCACCGCCTCGATGCCGCTGGCGTCGGCGACCAGGCGATCGGCCCCGGCCGGCAGGTCGTGCACCCGGCGCAGCTTGCTCGCCCCCACCGTGGCCGGGTCGAAGACGACGACGTCGGCGGCGAGATCGAGGGCGAGGCGTCCCCGGTCGGTGATGCCGAAGACCTCCGCCGGTCGCGAGGTGAGCATCCGGATCGCCTCCGGCAGCGCGATCGCCTGCTTCTCCCGAACCCACCGGCTCAGCAGGTAGGTCGAGAAGCACGCGTCGCAGAGCTGGCTCGCGTGGGCCCCCGCGTCGGAGAGCCCCAGCACCGCGTCGGGCTCGGCGAGCAGCTCGGCCACCTCGTCCTCGTCGTGGTTGAAGACCGCCATGCGGAACCGCGCGTCCAGGTTCGTCGCCAGGGCCAGGTCGAGCGCGAGATCGATCGGGTGCACGCCGCGCTCCGCCGCCACCTCCGCCACCGTGCGCTCCTCCAGCGACGGGTCGACGGGGTACCAGGAGATCCAGGTCCGCGCCCAGCTCAGGCCGGCGAACACCGCCCCCGTCCGTGGCCGGTCGAAGCTCTCCTTGAACGCGCGGCGGAAGTCGGGGTCTCCGTAGAGCCGGACCTTGCCCGCGAAGTCGGCGACCGAGATCGGCTTGAACACCGACATGCTCTCGAAGATGAACGGCTCCCGGAACTGGAACTCGAAGTTGAGCGTCCGGCAGGTGACCTGGGGCACCACCTGCAGGCCCTGCTTGACGAGCGCGCGCGACTTCTCGAGCAGGTCGCGGTGGGAGCCGGGCCCCATCATGCCGGCCAGGAGCGCGGTCCAGGTCACCGGGCGTCCGGTCGACCGGGCGAGGCTCTCGAACTCCTTGAAGAACAGCTCGCGGCCGACGGTGGCCTGGATGATGCCGCGCCCCGCCTCGCCCAGCGCCCCGGCCAGCGCCTCGATCTCGGCGAACCGGGCGGCCCGGCTCGGCACCGGCTTGCCGGCGTAGCCGATGTGGGTGGACGCCTTCGAGGTCGCGAAGCCGATCGCGCCCGCGTCGATGGCCTCGCGCACCAGCGCCCGCATCCGCGCGGTCTCGTCGTCCGTCGCCGGCCGCTCGGTCGCCTCCTCGCCCATGACGTAGAGCCGGAGGGGCGTGTGGCCCAGGAGCACCGCCACGTTCAGCGCGGTGCCGCGGCGCTCGACCGCGTCGAGGTACTCGGGGAAGGTCTCGAACGGCCACTTCTCGCCGAGCCCCGCCTCGAGCGCGGCGAGGCTCATGCCCTCGACCTTCTCGAGCGTGCGCATGATGAGCCCGCGGTGGTCCGGACGCGTCGGGGCGACGCCGAAGCCGCAGTTGCCCATCACCACCGTGGTCACGCCGTGCCAGGGCGAGATCGTGAGCATCCGGTCCCACATCACCTGCGCGTCGTAGTGGGTGTGGACGTCGATGAAGCCCGGCGCGACCACGAGCCCCGCGGCGTCGATCGTCCGCGCGGCGGCGCCCTTCGCCTCGCCGAGCGCGGCGATCCGGCCCTCCCGGATCCCGACGTCGCCGCGCACGCCCGGACGCCCGGTGCCGTCGACGACGGTCCCACCCCGGATGACGAGATCGAAGTCCATCGTCAGGCTCCCGCGAGGCCGTAGAGCTCGGCCACGTTGTCGTGGAGGATCAGGCGCAGCTCGGCCGCGGTCAGGTGGGAGGCGTGCTTGGCGAGCAGCTCCTGCGAGTGCGGCCACGTCGAGTCGCTGTGCGGGAAGTCGTTGGCCCAGAGCAGCCGGCGGATGTTGCACAGATCCTTCATCTGGAAGGCGACCCAGTCGTCCTGGAACGTGGTGTAGACGTGCTCGCGGAAGTACTCGCTGGGCATCTTCGTGAGCGCCCCGCCGGCAGCCAGTAGCGATGCCGGTCGTAGGCGTGGTCCATGCGGTACATGAAGTGCGGCACC
>DATEZX010000335.1:0-3336 GCA_035255225.1 Candidatus Limnocylindrales bacterium | reverse complement strand
TCGTCGGCGACATGCGGATGCGGACGATGCACTCGATCCTGTACGCCCTGTCGCAGTTCGACGCCGACGCGATCGTCGTCGGCCCGAAGGACATGTCGCTGCTGCCGGAGTTCAGGGCCGAGCTGGACGAGCTCAACGTCGCCTATCGGGAGGCGGGCGACGTCCGCGACGTGATCGGCGAGGCCGACGTCATCTACATGGAGCCCGTCGTCCAGGCGGACTACACCGCGTCGCGCGTCGAGCGGGGCGAGGCGGTCGGCCTGACGCCGCCGCAGTTCGTCGTGACCCGCGAGCTGCTGCACGGGAAGGCGAAGCGGAGCTCGATCATCCTGCACTCGCTGCCGCGGATGGACGAGCTGCCGGCCGACGTCGACGCGACGCGCCACCAGCGCTACTGGGCCGAGGCGTTCAACGGCGTCTGCCTCCGCATGGCGCTGCTGTCGCTGGTGCTCGGCGCGGCCGAGTGATCGGGGAACGGCGATGCAGACCAACCTCCGTGGCCGCGACCTCATCAGCCTCCAGGAGTGGACCAAGGAAGAGATCGACACCGTCCTCGAGGTCGCGCTCCAGCTGAAGCGCGAGCGGGCCCTCGGGATCCCACATCCGCTCCTCCGCGACAAAGTCCTGGCGATGCTGTTCTTCTTCTCGTCGACCCGAACCCGGGCCTCGTTCGAGGCGGGGATGGCCCAGCTCGGTGGCCACGCCCAGTTCATCGAGAGTCGGACCACCCAGATCGCCCACGGCGACACGGCCAAGGAGATCGGCGAGATCCTCGGTCGCTACAACGACGGAATCGCGATCCGGAACGTCGACTGGGGCCTCGGCAACCGCTACCTGCGCGACGTCGCCGCCGCGAGCCGGGTGCCGGTCCTCAACATGCAGTGCGACCTGTTCCATCCCCACCAATCGCTGGCCGACCTGCTGACCATCATCGAGAAGCGCGGCGACCCGCGAGGCCTGACCATCGACATCAGCTGGGCCTACGCCGCGAGCTACCAGAAGCCGATCAGCGTCCCGATCGACCTGTCACTCCTCACGACCCGCTACGGAATGCATGTCCGCCTCGTCCACCCGCCCGAGTACCGGCTGCCGCAGGACTTCGTCGACCAGGCAGCCGAGAACGCCCGCCGGAGCGGCGGAAGCCTCGAGCTCATGGCCGACTTCGATGCCGGGATGCGCGGGGCCGACGTCGTCTACGCCAAGAGCTGGGGCGCGCTCCTGACGGCCACGACCGAGGAAGAGGGCGCCGAGATCGGCAAGCGCTACCTGGACTGGATCACCGACGAGCGTCGGATCGGTCTCGCGGCCGATGACGCGCTCTACATGCACCCGCTCCCCGCCGACCGGAACGTCGAAGTCGCGGACGCCGTCATCGACGGCCCGCACTCGATCGTCTACGACGAGGCCGAGAACCGGCTCCACGTCCAGAAGGCGGTGATGGCCCTGACGATGGCGTGACGGGCTTTGGCCGCTCCTGCAAGTCGCTGAACCTGCCGGCGCCAGGTGCCGGCAACCGGGCGATGGGTGACCCCGGCAGGTAGGCCAGCGCTAACCTCGCCCTCGTATGGTGGGAGCCGGAGCCGAAGACAAGCCCGCGTGGTCTGCCGTGCCCCCTCGGGTCAGGCTGGGAGTTGCCCGCATCCTGGGGTCGCCGGTCGTCCACGGCCGCCGCACCTACGGAGGCTACGGGCCGAGCGCGACATTCGTGATCACGTTGGCGGACGGCCGGCGAGCGTTCTTCAAGGGGACCTATCCACTGCCGGAGGGCTCGGGAGTCCGCTGGTCGCTCGGTCGTGAGGAGCGGGTCTATCGCCGCCTCGGCCGCGTCATCGAGCCGTGGGCGCCCGCCTATCTCGGGTCGGTCCGCGCCGATGGCTGGCACGCCCTCTTGCTCGAGCCGTTGGGGGGTACGCCCGTTCTGCCGTGGACACGGCCGAAGGCCCACCGGGCGGTTCTGTCGTACGCGGCCTTCCATGCGTCGACGCTCGGACAGCCGTTGCCGACCTGGCTGTCACGCACGCAGCATCGGGAGTTCTCGGGCTATTGGCGGACGGTGGCCCGGGATGAGGCGGCCGTCGAACGCCTGACCGCGCTTGCCGGCCCGCGCAGCCCGGAAGCGCGCGCCTGGCTGCGCGGTTCCATGGGGACCCTCCGACGGGGAGAAGGCGCGCTTCGCAGCGCCGAGGGGCCTTTTGCGCTCCTGCACTTCGACACCCGCTCGGACAACGTCCGCCTCGAGGGCCCTCTGCTGCGCATGTTCGACTGGCCGGACGCCTCGGTCGGCCCGCCGGAGTTCGACGTCGCCGCGTTTGCGCAATCGATCGAGGCCGAGGACGGGCCGCGATCCGAGGTGGTCCTCGGTTGGTATGAGGCGGTCCTTCCGCTGCGCCGCGACGTGCTCTCCGGGTCGGTCGCGGGCATTGCCGGCTACTTCGCCGATCGGGCGCCGCGCCCGGACATCCCCGGGTTGCCACGTCTGCGCTCGATCCAGCGGCTTCAGCTGAAGGCGTCCCTCAGGTGGGCGGCGAGTCTGCTCGATCTGCCAGAGCCATCCTGGCTGGCGACCGTGCCACGGTAGCCCCGCCTGCCAGCAGCCGCCCATGAGGGCGTCGCGGGACCCGAACGTCGAGTGACGACGGCCTCACCGACGAGCGGAGGATTCCGCCCGAAGCCGCGGGATGACTTCGGATGCCACGCGTTTGAGTCCCCGCTCGTAGGCGGGCACTCGAGCGAAGGACCCGGGATCGACCGGCCAGTAGAAGACGAACTCGTCCACGCCGGCCTCGCGATACCGGCCGACGTAGTCGCTGAAGGCATCGGCCGACACGAACAAGTCCGGGCTCACCCGATACGCGAGCAGCATCCGGCGGATCGTCGCGGGCTCACGCCCGATCCGCTCGCACGCCTCCTCGAGCAGTCCGACACGGCGCGCGGTCCCGGCGATCGCCTCGCTGAGCGGGACCGCTGGAGCTCCACCTCCGCGCATCGGCTGGCCCCCGAGGGTGTTCCAGGCATCCCCGCGCCGAGCGGCAAGATCGATCAGGCGCGGGCCCTCTCCGGCGATGACGATCGGCGGCCGCGGGCGCTGGAGCGCGGGGGTCAGGACAGCGCCGGCGGACGGGTAGAAGCCCTCGTGGTGGTCGATGACCTCGCCGCGCAGCAGTCGATCGAGCAGCGCCACCTGTTCCTCGAGCCGCGCGACCCGCTCGGACCCCGGCCAGTCCTCGGCTCCGACGACCGTGCCGTCGACCGGCGCGCCGCCGATCCCGAGGCCGATCTCGAGCCGTCCGCGGGATGCGTGGTCGACCGTCGTGGCCGACATCGCCAGCAGCGCCG
>DATEZX010000334.1:0-3316 GCA_035255225.1 Candidatus Limnocylindrales bacterium | reverse complement strand
CCTGGCGCATGAACGCCATGTAGGCGAGCGCGAAGCAGACGACCGTAATCGCAACCAGCACCACGACGTGGGGCCAGATGACGAGCAGGCTCTGGTCGAGCGACAGGTTCGCCGTGAGCTGCTGCTGCGCCTGGATGTACTGGCTGAGCGTCGCCGGAGACGAGGTCGTGGTCACGAGCGGGTTGAGCAGGACGATCGACGCCTCCCGGTACAGCGTGCTCGGCAGGAGCCGCAGCAGGAACTGCTGGGTCGAGGCCGCGGCGAGGATCTGGTCGGGCGTGCCCGTCTGGGGCGCGATCGCGCCGCCGACGATCGAGACGATGAGCTGGCCGAACGGCAGCGGCGACGGCATCGCCACGAACAGCCAGGCGCCGAGCCCGATGAGCGCCGAGGTGGCCGCCCGTCGGATGACGACCGACAGGAGCATCCCGAACGCCAGCCACATCGCCACGTACAGGACGGTCACGAGGTACCAGCCGACGAGGCGCAGGACCTCCGAGGCCTCCGGGACGATGCCGAGCCGGAGCAGCCCGAAGCCCGAGATGACGACCACGACGGCGGCGAGGACGATCGAGATGATCACGAGGCCGGCCACGAACTTGCCGTTGATGACCGAATCGCGGTGGATCGGCTGGGACAGCAGCCGCGGCAGGGTTCCCTCGTGGCGCTCGCCGTTGACGGCGTCGAACGAGAACACGACACCCAGCAGCGGCGCCGCGATCCCGACGAACTCGGTGACCCGCAGGAGCGTCAGCGGCCCGGTGTCGGCCGGGCTCAGGGTGAACAGCGCCAGGAACACCGCGGTCGCGCCACTGGCGGCGTCGGCGAGCGAGCGGATCCGCTCGGCCGCGAAGTAGATCGGGATGAGGGCCGCCACGCCGAGGATGGCGATCAGGACGTAGAACCGGGCGCTGAGCAGGTGGTCCGAGAACTCCTTCCCGGCGACGACCAGCCAGCCCGGCCGGAGGCGGAACGCGGACGCCGGCGGACGCGGCGCGGCCTCGGGCTCGACGACCGGCTCGAACGGCTCCGCGGTCGCGCTCATGCCGCGACCTCACCGTGGCGGGCCAGTCCCCGTTCCTCGAGCGCTCGGCGGTAGATGTCGTCGAGCGACGGCACGACCTGGCGAACCGAGGTCATCGGCACGCTGCCCGCGGCGGCAAGGCCGAGGACGGCGCTCCGGACCTGCGCGCCAGCGCCGGCCTCGGCCGAGACGAGGACGACGCCGGGCTGGCCGTCCGCGGCATCGACCGCCTGGACGCCGGGCAGGCCCCGGAGGGTGGTCATGATCGGTATGGCCGCCGCGGCCCGGTCGGGAACCGCCCCGAGGTCGAGCCCGATCTCGACGATGTCGCGCCGCTCACCGAAGCGGGCGGCGAGCTCCTCGACCGTGCCGACCCCGATGAGCTTGCCCGCGGCGAAGATCCCGACCCGGTCGCAGACCGACTGGACCTGGCTCAGCAGGTGACTCGACAGCAGGATCGCCATCCGGCGCTCGTGGGCCAGCTGCCGCAGCAGGTCGAGGATCTCGACGACGCCGATCGGATCGATGGCCGTCGTCGGCTCGTCGAGGATCAGGACGCCGGGATCCTTGATGAGCGCGTCGGCGATGCCGAGGCGCTGGAGCATGCCCCGCGAATAGGTGTCGACGCGATCGTCGGCTCGGGCGGCCATGCCCACCTGCTCGATCGCGGATTCGATCTCGGCCTCCGCGGCGGCCATCGGCAGGCCATTGAGACGGCCGGTGTACCGGAGGTTCTGGCGGCCCGTCATCGAGCCGTAGAAGCCGACCGCATCGGGCAGGTAGCCGACGCGGCGCTTGACCTCGAGCGGCCGCCGGGTCGGGTCGTAGCCGACGACCCGGGCCCAGCCCGACGTCGGCTCGGTGAGGCCGAGGAGCATCAGGATCGTCGTGGTCTTGCCCGCCCCGTTCTGGCCGAGCAGCCCGAAGATCTGGCCTGGCGAGATCTCGAGGTCGAGGTGGTCGACCGCGACGAGGTCGCCGTAGCGCTTCGTGAGACCGTGGGTCACGATCGGGAGGGGCTCGATTCCCGGCTCCGGCTCCATCGGGATCGCCATGCCCCGCTCGCCCTTGCGGACCATCGGCTCACGGCCGCGGTCGAACCGCGGGGTCGGGGCCGACGCCCCGGGAGCACGACGAACGGGCGGCGCCCCCGGGACGAGCGGTGCCGCCCCGCGAGTGGTGACGATCGGCCGGCGGCGGACCTTCGACGAGGGCCGGTCGGGGCGCCGGCCGCCTTCTGGCTGGGTCACTGGATCAGCGCCGACCGTAGCGCCGGAAGACCCACCACAGGCCGACGAACACCAAGATGATCAGGGCGATCCCGACCAGCGCGCCGACGATCGAGGTCTGGACCGTGAAGCGGATGGCGAGGGTGGCGTTGGTGGACTGGTCGCTCGACGCGCTGAAGCTGACGTTGTAGTCACCGGTGATCGCGTCGCTCGAGGGCGTGACCGTCGCCGTCACCGTCGCGGTCTGGCCGGCTGGGATCGAGTCGATCGACGACTTGTCGAAGGTGATCGTCCAGTTCGTGGGCTGGGTCGCCGTGACCTTGACGTTCGTGACCGGGGCCGTGCCGTCGTTCGAGATGACGATCTGCTGCTCGGTCGCGCTGCCGGCCGTGCCTTGATTGCTGAGGACCTGGGTGGGGGTGGTCATCGACAGCGTGTACGTGCCGGTGATCTTGATCGTGAGGTCCTGGGTGTACTGCTTGTCGCCCGACGTCGCGACCATCTGGATCGGGTAGGAGCCCGCCGCGGCGCCGGTCGGCGCAGTGGCCGTGACGGTGACGCTGCCCACCGCACCGGCGGTCACCACCGCGCTGGCGGCCTGCGCCGAGCTGGTGAGCTTGGCGTCGACCGTCCAGCCGGTCGGTCCGGTCGCAGCGACGGTGAACGTCAGGTCGCCCGGGGTGTTGTTGTGGATCGCGACGTTGAACGTGAAGTTCGAGCTCGAGGAGCCCTGGACCGACGGGACGTCGGTCGTGAGCTGGACGTCTCCTCCGGCCTGCGCCTGCACCGTCACGTCCAGGCCGAGCGTCGCCGTCCGGCCCAGCGCGGTGCCGGTCACCGTCAGGTGTGTCGTGCCCGACGCGTCCGCCGGAACGCCGATGTCGAGCCGGACGTTGACGGCATCCGTGCCATTCGTCTGAACGGCGTTGACGACGAAGCCGCCACCCTGCAGGGTCGCCGTCCAGCCGCTTGGGACCCCGCCGAGCGCCAGGTCGACACGGGCCGCAGGGGACGTCTTGACGTCGATCGAGAAGCTGATGTGGCTGCCCGCCGCGACGACGAC
>DATEZX010000333.1:0-5279 GCA_035255225.1 Candidatus Limnocylindrales bacterium | reverse complement strand
GACGGATCGGCGCGGGATCCGGAGTGGGATTACGGGGTCATCCGGGAGGAGCTCTCGGCCCACGATCCGGCGCTCCTCGCGAAGCCGGCGATCGTCGCCTTCAACAAGCTCGACCTCGCCGCTGCGGCCGAGGCCTGGCCGGCCTTCCGTGCGGCCCGGCTCCGAGACGGGATCGCGGTCGTGGCCATCGCTGCGGCCGAGGGCCTCGGGATCTCGGACCTCGTCGGGGCCCTGGCGGAGCGGCTGCCGGGCGAGGCCGAGCTCGCCGCGCCGCCCGAGCCGGCGGGTGTCGTCGTCCACCGGATCGAGCCGGCCGACGAGGCCGTGGCGATCAGCCGGGACGCCGACGGGGCGTACCGCGTGAGGAGCAGGCGGGTGGAGCGGCTCGCCGACCGGATCGACTTCTCGATCGAGGAATCCGTCGCGCGGTTCCAGCGGGATCTCGAGCGGCTCGGCGTGGAGGCCGAGCTCCGCCGGGCGGGCGTCCGGGACGGTGACCTCGTCCGGATCGGCGACCACGAGCTCGAGTGGGCCTCGGCCCCGTGGGAGGCGGCGCGATGAGTCCGGCGATCGCACCGCCCGCGCGGGTCCGGCCCGGCTCGATCGGGATCATGGGCGGCACGTTCGACCCGATCCACCTCGGCCACCTCGCGATCGCCGAGGAGGCGCGAGAGGCGCTCGGGCTCGCGAGGATCCTGTTCATCCCGGCGGCGGTGCCGCCCCACCGGCCGGCCGGGTCCGTGAGCCCGGCCGAGGAGCGCGCGGCGATGGTCGGCCTGGCGATCGAGGGCAACCCCGCGTTCGAGCTCAGCCGCATCGAGATGGATCGCCCGGGTCCGTCGTTCACGAGTGAGACGGTCGACGCACTCGCTGCCACCGAACGCGCGGCCGGCCGAGAGCCGGACCTGACGTTCATCCTGTCGGCCGAGACGTTGCGCCAGCTCCCGACGTGGCACGAGCCGGAGCGGCTGCTTGACGCCTGCCGGCTGGCGATGGTCCCGCGCGATGGCCATCCCGCTCCAACCCGGGCCTGGCTGCGCGCGCGATTCCCGGGCCGCGACGGCCGGATCGACCTCCTGAGCGGGCCGCGCCTGGCGGTCTCCTCGACGGTCATCCGGGAGCGCCTGGCCGCAGGGCGATCGATCCGGTATCTCGTGCCGCCAGCGGTCGAGCGGTACATCGGCGACCATGGCCTCTACCGCGCCCCCGGCGCGGCCCAGCCCATCGCCCGGCCTCGGCCCCGCCCGCGGCCGGCGGCCCAGCGTCCCGCGCCACGGAGGACCTCGACCCGGTGACCGACGCCGCGCCCACGCCCCGTCCCGACGGGCTTCCTTCGCGCCGCCAGCGAGCAGCGCCCGGTCCCGCGGACGAGCGGGCGTCGATCGATCTCGCCCGCCGCATCGTCGAGCTGGCCGAGGACCGCAAGGCCGCCGACATCGTGCTCCTCGACCTGACGGGCCTGACCGGCGTCGCCGACCAGTTCGTCATCTGCTCCGGCGGCTCGGAGCGCCAGCTCGACGCCATCGCCGACGGCATCGTCCGCGGCCTCCGCGATGACGGCGTCCGGCCGTTCGGCCGCGAGGGCACGGCGGCGTCGCACTGGATCCTGCTCGACTTCGGCACGGTCATCGTTCACGTGTTCACGCCCCCCGAGCGGGACTTCTACCAGCTCGAGCGCCACTGGAGCGAGGCGAAGACGGTCCTCCGGGTCCAATAGGCCTGCAGCGGATGTACGGGGGTCCGGGGTGACCCTCGGGTCATCCCCGCTGGGGGCCGGCTTCCCTAGGATCGCGGCGAGTGGATGGCAGCGAGCCATCCCGAAGTCGAGTGAGCCGTCGTCCGATGTCTCGCGAGCACGAGCGCTGCCCGGCCTGTCGCCGACCCCTGATCGGGAGCCGGTTCGACACGACGTTCCGCCTCGCCGACGGCAGCGAGCGGCTGTGCTTCGGGATCCCGGGCGGCCTGTGCGGCGCCTGTCACCAGCTGTACATCGATCCGGACCTCATCGAGCTGCTCGACCTCGGCACGGGTCGCTGCACCTTCGCGATCGAGAGTGACCTCGTGCTCCAGGAGCAGGCCTGGTCGGCCTGAACGGGCCCGGCGCGTCGGCCGAAGTCGCGCGTCGCTAGCGCGAACCCCCGGCTCCAGCTCCGGTCGGGGCGACCCGGTCGGTGATCCAGAGATCGAACGCCAGCCGTTCGCGGGCAGGGTCGGCGCTGCGGCCACCGGCCCCCTTCACGAGAGCGTCCAGCTCCAGCACGCCGACCAGCGCGGCCTCGAGCTCATCGGCGGTCCACGCGGCAGATTCCCGCACGCGCAGCTCGGCCGGGTAGGCGCCGAGCTTCATCGACCGGACCAGCGAACCCGGTGCCTCGCCGCGGTCGAGCCGATCCCTGACCTCGATGAGCTCCCGCAGCCGGCGATGGAGGACCGCGAGGAGGACCGGAGCCGGTTCCGCATCGAGCAGCGGCTCGAGGAGCGCGAGCGCCCGGTCGCGGCGTCGGTTCGCCACGGCGTCGACGAAGCCCCATTTCGTGCCCGGGTCGGCGTCTCGGACGAGGGCCTGCACGTCGTCGATGGTCACGGTCCCGTCCTCGGGGTGGCGGGTGGCGAGCTTCTCGAGCTCGGTGACGGCGAGGCGGCCCTGGTGGCGGCGATCGACGTCGCCCTCGCGGACGAAGCCGCCGACGCGACTCGCCAGCTCCTTCGCGGCGCCTGGCCCGAGCGTGATCCCGCGCTCGCGGGCACGTGCCTCGACCCACGCCGCGAGCGCGCCCTCGCGCGGCGCCTCGAATCGTCGGACCTCGCCGCCGGCGGCACGCACGGCCTCGGCGATGACCCTGCCCGGCGGCTCCTTCGTGCCGGTCTCGGTCTCCTCCAGGAGCACGAGGCCGTTGCCGGGCGCCAGCGCGGTGATCGCCGTCGCGAGCGCGTCCCGATCGGCCGTCCGCCGGGCCGCCGAGCCGACGCCGCTCACCAGCGCCAGGACCCCCGAGCCGAACATGGCGCCGGTCGCGACGCGTTCGGCGAGCTCGGCGATCCCGGCCCGCGGGCTGCCCGGGTCGAGGAGCACTCGCCAGCGCTCCGGCGGCCCGTCCGGGAAGCGTGCGGGATCGCGACGGAACGCCTCGGCGGCCGCCTCGAGGCCGTAGCCATCGTCGCCCCAGAAGTACGCGACCGGCGCGGGCGCCGCGGCGCCTGATCCCCTCGTCTCGGTCACGAGGGGGCCTTGCCCCGGGACTCAGGTCCTCGCGAGCCCGGCGCCCGCCGTGCCGGCCCGCGCCGCGCGAGCGGTCGCCGTGCCAGCCCGAGCGCCGTGGTCGTCCACCGCAGGCGTCCGACCTCCTCGGGCCGACAGCCCGCGATGGCGCAGACCTCCCGCTCGAGCCGCCGCGCTCGATCCCAGGCGGCCCGTGCCACGCCGGGACTCCAGCTGTCGAGGGCGCGACGCTCCGGGTGCCGGCGCCGCCAGCGAGCGAAGCGGGTGGCCATCGGCTCGAGGCCCTGGCCGGCCCGCTTGTCGGCGTAGGCGACGAGCCGGGCCTCGAGCGAGCCGTTCCGTAGCCGCGCCGCGCCGCCCCGGTCGACGAGCAACGTCACGGGATGGAGCGCGACGGCCTCGCCGAGCTCCGGATGTCCGTGTCCGGCGAGCCATCGGGCGCCTGCCTCACCGTGCGGGCCGTCCCCTCGAACCCGACGTCGGATCGCCTTGTCGACGTCGTGCAGCAGCGCCGCGGCTTCGACCAGCCGTCGGTCCACGGGCTCGGGCACCTCGAGTGGCCGTAACGGCCCCACCGGCCCCCGGAGCGCGTCGCGTGGCGGGCGGCGCGCGTCCCTCGAACGTCCGGCGGCGGTCGGACCGCGCCTGGCCCGACGCTCGACCCGGAGCGCCAGCCAGCCGGCGATCTCCGCGACGGCGCGCGAGTGCCGCAGGTGCCATTCGGGTGGGTCGAGCGACAGGAGCAGGCGCGCCGCCTCCTCCCGGGACGGGACCGTCATCGAGCCGATGGTAGCCGGGGCTCGACCCTGCCCAGGCGAGTGGCGCCGGGTGCCGGAGGTCGAGCGGGCGCGTCGGGGCGAGCGCACTCGGCGCGGCGGCTCGGTCGGGGGTCCGGACGCCGAGCAGGGACATCGATGCCGATTCGTCCCCTGCCCAACTGCCCTGGAGCAGGCCGCTGGCCATCGAGACGCGGACCGGCAGCGTGGACGTGCGTCGCGGGCCCGAGGTGCGCAGCCGTGTGCCCGCGCCGTCGAAGGTCACGGTCACGCTTCCGTCGAGGTCGGTCCGGACCAGCCGCGACGCAACGTGCTGCAGCCTGCCGATGGCCTCCGGCGTCGGGTGGCCGTAGGGGTTGCCGACCCCCACCGAGATGACGGCCACACTCGGGCTGAGCGCTTCGAGGAGCAGCTCCGTGCTCGCCGTGCGAGACCCGTGGTGCGCGACCTTGAGAAGCTCGACCGTCGGGAGCCCCCGCCCGACCAGCGTCTCGTCGATGGCCTGCTCCATGTCGCCTGTCAGGAGGAACCGGTGGCCTGCCACGTCACCGAGGAGCACGATCGAGACGTTGTTGATCGCGGTCCCGGTGTCGGCGGGATGGAGCGGCACGACGCCTAGGTCCGGCCAGAGCACGCGGAGCGTGACGCCGTCGACGGCGAGCTGATCGCCGGTCCCGAGGGCCCAGTCCGTCAGTCCGCCATCGGCGAGCGCGGCCTCCCACGCGGCGTAGCCGGGCCCCGGCCCCACCATCCCGGGCTCGAACGCCCGCGCGACGCGGTATCGCGCGAGCAGCTGGGCCAGGCCGGCGACGTGGTCCTCGTGCGGATGGGTGAGCACGACCGCGTCAATTCGGCGGTCCCAGGGCGGCAGGCGCTCGTCGAGCGCGACGAGGAGCCGGCCCGGGTCCGGTCCGCCGTCCACGAGGAGTCGGGACCCGCCGCCGCCCTCGATGAGGATTGCGTCACCCTGGCCGACGTCCAGGATCGTGATCCGCGTCGCGCCATCGGCGTGGTGGGCCGCGGCGACCCCCACCGCCAGGGTCGCGGCGCCGATGGCGACGGCGATCAGGCGGCGCCGTCGATCCAACGACGGGGCTCGACCGGGCGTCCCCCCATGACCGGGCGTTCCCGCACGACCTGGCGCCGCCGCTCGAGTACGCGTCGCGGCCGGACCGCCCCGCGCCCGAGCGTGCAGCCGTTTGACGGCGCCCGCGCCACGCACCACGGCGAGCAGCGCCCCCGCCGACAGAGCGGCCGCGACGACGTTCGCCGGCGGATCGAGC